>CAMPGJ010000115.1 GCA_946885425.1 uncultured bacterium | reverse complement strand
GGATCTTTATTCTCGGGGTCATTTCCATCAAAAGGAAAGTTATAATCTGCGGGATTAACTAACAAAACTTCAATTTCATCAATCGACTTCCCTACTTTCTCAACTAACTTAGCTGCATTATACGACCGCCTTTTGGGTCTTGTTGTACCAAGTAAAATGGGGATGAACAACTTCGCCATATTATATTTATTTTTGTCATCCTGAATTTACCTACAAAGCAGGTTCTCGCACTGAACGAAATGAACGTGTTTCAGGATCCAATTAGATTCAGAAACAAGTTCGGAATGACCTTTTAATACTTCTATTGTAGCACTACTCACTATCCTGTGGACCAAGAAGATTTTTCATTCTCTCTAACGCTCTACGCTCCAACCGCGAGACATGTATTTGGCTGCATCCTATTTCCTTCCCAACGTCACTCTGCTTCATCCCCTCAAAATAGCGAAGTTTAATAATTTTTTTCATACGGTCATCCATGCCATTCTTGGCATTTGGAGCAGCAAGTATACTTTGTATTAGAGCATTCTTTTCTTTGGCAATAATTGCCTCTATAATTGTCTCTTCAGTATCAGCATTTTTATCATGTATTTGATATGCTTCATTAGAATCATCTTGGTCGTTATCAAATTTGTTAATGGCTTTTTCTGCTCTCATTGCTTGAAAAATGAGTCCCACCTCATCAGGAGATTTGTGCACTTCCTTCCCTATTTCTATATTAGTCGGCTCACGTAACAGATCATGTGTCAATTTTTCTGAGGCTTTTACAACTGCGGAATAATTATCCTTAAGCTCACGAGGCATATGCATCGGGCGATAGTTATTATCTCGTAAAACATTCTGTAACGCACCACTCACAACTCTTTCTGCATATGTTCTAAACCTAAATCCCTTTGTCCAATCATATCTGTCTGCTGCTTTAACAAGAGCTTCTGTGGCATCCTGAAATAAATCTTCACGTTCAATTGTATCTTTTCCATACTTGATTGACATGATTCTTGCAACCTGCATATGTGAGGTAACAAGTTCATTTCTGGCCTCAATCCTTTGTCTTTCTCCTGCAGTAATCTCTTTCTGGATCAATACCCTTTGCTGATCTGTCAAGAAATCACCTCTTTCCTTAAGGGTCAATTGAGCCTTTTGTATTAATTGCTTTCCTGCATCCATTTGCTGACCCAATCGCATCTCATCTTCTCTTGTCGAAAATTCCGCCCTAGCTCCCTGACGCAAGAGAGGAACATACTTCCTCGCTCCAGAAGTTTTTACCTCCTGTTTCCCATTTAACGATTTATATCTTTCTGACATAGTACGCAGTATAGCACAGGATAAGGCCGAATTAAACTAGCCTGTATATTGGAATACTACTTCGCTTACGGGGAGGGTCCGTTCTTTCTGAGAGACCTTACTGAGATGATCACCAATCTGTTCTAACCTTTCATTTGTATAAGCTGGTTCTTCGCCTAGCAAGACTGCATGGATGCCTCGTTGATTTACCACGTCAGCATAACGGCGGATAGGAGAAGTCCCATGCATATATCTCACAAAATCTAATGCATGATGACCTTGATTATCAGGCTCATAAGTTCCTCTATTCAAATATTGATTAATCATGTTTTGACGCATTTGTTTGTCTATCTGCGCAGGGATTAAGGCAGCAATTTGTTCCCGAAGTTCTTTGCGGACTGCAGGATCAGGAGGGACTAAATGATTTCTATACAATGCCGGGATATTGTTCATATCAAGAAAATCAGCAATCGATTGATTTGCAACGAGCATAAACTCTTCAATAATTGTACCTGCTGTACCTTTCCTGTTCGTTGAAGAATCTTTCCTTTTCGCTTTTAATCCCCCAGCGAGATCTGCATATTCAGCTATAAACCTGTGGAGATTATCGTCTTTTTGCTCCAGAGCCTTGTTGGCAACATCATAGCTCATCTTTTGTCTGCTTGTAAATTGTGTTAATTCTATAATGGGTTCACCCCGTTCTAATCGCTCATCAAATGGGGTTGTTATCGTAACAGCTAGACGTCTTTTATTTTCTTCCAGACTAAATAACCCTTCGGATAACCTCTGAGGGAACATAGGACTGGATGAGATATCCGGGTAATAAATAGTGTGCGCCCGATTCAAAGCTTCCCTATCTAAAGCTGAATTAGGTTTTATCAATGAAGCCACATCTGAAATTGAAACAATAACCTCATATCCTTTCCCCTTCTTCTTCATCTCAATTCCATCATCCATATCCAATGTATCGACATCATCAATAGTAAATCCAGGCGCTTTTTTTCTTCCTTTGAAGAGATCGTCATGAAGTGTTATTGCATTACTTTCTTTTTCTGCAGCACGAGGGAAAGGAGGGTGTCTCAGCTCAATAAATCGCTCTAATTCGGCCATAGCCTCTAAATTAGTATAGCATAATTGGTGAGCTTAGATATAAATCACGCTTCATACCATTTTCTCACCGGTTCTTAAACCAACATTAACAATTATTCTTTATAGTAAGTTTCATGGCAACACCAAAACGGACAAACCAAAGAACACAAAAAAGTACAAAACGGATTAGTTCGGCGCATAAATCTGCCAATATGCGGGGAATTAAAGGCGGAGTAAGCGCTGCACAACAGGTTCAAAATGATATGCAAAAAGAAGTTCCTCAAATGTTTCATAAATATGCAGATAAAACACTAAAGACAGCCAACAAAATGGGTCTCAAAGGTGGAGCTGCCATATTAGCTGGGAGCGCAGCAGGCATTGTTCTGGGAGCAGCACTTGGAACCGCAGCAGGAGCGGCAATGAATAGCATGAAGACGAACCAGCTAGCCAAAAATACCCTCCATACAGCAGAATCCATCAGAAGACATGCCGATGATCTGAAAAAACTCACCGGAAGAAAAGAAGCCAAAAATGATTAACAATTGACACCTCTTTCTCTTCATGAAATACTTAGTACGTGGAAGATCTAGCATTAAATAACCCTCCGGTTTCCGTTGCGGCACCAGTGACACCCGTCACAGAAACATTACCACCAGCAGCTGAACCATCACCTATACCCCTCAAAAAAAGCTTTCTCAAATTGATAGTTATCATCATAGCTATAGTCATAGTAATAGTAGGAAGTGTGCTCTTATACAAAAAGAATTCTTCATCTGTCCCTAACTTGAACCAGAAATCTCAAGATAAAACAAAATCCGGTGGAACAGGACCTCAAGCACGACAACCGGGACTCAAAATTTACGAAAATAGTTCAAATAAGTTCTCTGTCCAATACCCTGATGAACTTCAGGTACAGGAAAAGCCCGTGGGCATGGGTGTAACTACCGTTGAATTACGTAGCGAAGACAACCTCAATGAAGATTATTTAGCTGATATTCAAATGATGACTATACCTAAATATCTGGCTAAAGCAATCGGACAGGATTTTGATGAATATTATAAAATGAGTGACAATACTTCAAAAACAATTACCGCTGAAGATAAATCACAAGTTTTAATAAAAGTAAAAAACCGCTCCATAAATGATCTGCGGGCTTTTGATTTCAAATCAACGGGAGAAACAGAAGATGAAGGGACAACAATAGGTGTCTATGTGGAGATGGGAGATAAAATACTTATCATCTCCACTCAGGAAGAAAACAAAGAAGAACTAGAAACAATGCTCTCCAATTTTAGATATAACCCCTAA
>CAMPGJ010000114.1 GCA_946885425.1 uncultured bacterium | reverse complement strand
TTCTCAAATTCATTCACATCAAAACTGTGGCGTTCGATAATATCAGAGGCATGTCTGGCACTGAGATAATGAGGCATAATCACATATGTCGCCCCATGTCCGTACAATTCCTTGGCAGATGCAATATCATGTGCCAATAGGATTACAATCGCCCTGGTGTTTGATTTACGGATTTTTTTGAGTAAAAGAAGACTTATTTTGTCATCCGGGATAGTAGACACTACCATCTTCACTTTTTCAAAATGCAATTTCCGCAAGAACTCCACATCCTCAGCATCACCATATTTGAAGGGAATATTCTCTTCCTGCATTTGGCTGATAAGAACTGGATTATAATCAATCACTAAATAATTGGTACCCAATTTCGAAAAAGTGTTAATAAAATCATGGCCCACCCGGTCAAAGCCAAAAAGAATTACGTCATGCGTCTCACTTTCTGATTTAACTTCAAACGAATTTTTCCTGAACTCCAATAAAGCGGCAATATTTTCTACAGAAGGATACAACCTATCAGCATAGATAATAAGATAGGACGAAGCAGCAATTGTAATAATGCCAACCAGAGTCACCAATGACACAACCTCTTGCTCCACCAACCCCATACTCAAGGCAAGAGTCATCATAATCAACGAAAACTCACTTACCTGCGCGAGAGAAACACCTGCCCGAAATCCTGTTTTTCTTTTATACCCGAGGAGATTCATGAGTATGAGAACCAAAGCAGGCTTGCCGATGAGGACAAAAATAGAAAGGATAACAGCGGGCAAAAGAATACCCCCAATGGCATCCAGCTGCATCTCCGAACCGAGCAAGATAAAGAACATCACGATAAAGAAATCACGCAACGGTTTCATACGAGATGCAATACCATCCGCAAAAGGCAGCGATGATAGACTTACACCTGCGGCAAGCGCCCCAATTTCAATTGAAAAACCCATGATATGAAAAACCGATGCCAATCCCAACCCCCATCCGAGTGAAAAGAGAAACAGTAGTTCCCGTGAAGATGCCACAAAATGGCCAAAAGAAGGGAGAATATATCTACTTACAAGATATAGCGCAAAAAACATTGCAACTCCTTTCAACAATATCAATCCAAGCATAACAACAATGTTTGTTTCAGTGACACCTGAGAACGATGAAATTCCCATAAGGATAAGAATCGCTACAATATCCTGAACCAGGAGAACACCGACGGTTACCTTTCCGTATACTTTATTCAGATCATTTTTATCAGAAAGCAATTTCATGATAATAATGGTACTGCTGAACGTAAGCGAGATGGAAATAAACAGAGCAGGAATCATCTGAATACCTAATAATAAAGTCAAGACAAATCCTAACCCAAATGTAACGATAATCTGACCTAGACCAGCAAGCAACGAAATTTTACCGACATCCCGTATGACTTTAGGATTGAGGCTCAAGCCTACAATAAAGAGGAGGATGATTATACCAATTTTTGCAAATAGCTCTATTTGCTCTTTAGAATGGATAAGATTGAGAAATGTCGAACTAGCAAAAATACCAGTGATAATATAGCCGACTACAAGCGGTTGCTTGAACACTTTCATTATTATCGAGACAATCATCGCAAAAAGCACAATCCCGGTCAACTCAAGAAAAATACCCATACATCTATATTAGCGGAGGGTATCAAAGGTATCAAGAGTATCAAGAGTATCAAAGGCTTTTAATTTCGTCATTTCGAGCGGAATACGGCAATCTAGTCCACAAAATACCCTAGCCCCAACTTGCAATTAGCCTCAAAATAACCTATAATGTCAAAACTTACTATCGGGCAAATTCTTGGACAAAAGCGTCCTCTGAACTACCTGAAGAAAGAAGATCTTTGACAAGCTAGTTAGTGGAAAAGGAGCAACAAATGTCTTACAGCCATATCCCGTACTATCTCGACTTCCTCAATAACAAGTTGGGGTTGGGAGAATCGTACGAGAAGCACAGCGCGAGCCTTCTGATTGAGGTGCTCGTCACATTCACCATTATGGATGGCTACGCCATCTGTATGAAGTGCGATGAGTTCGAGCAATACGTAGATGAGACGAACATAGATGAGCTCATCGCTCATCTCAAGTCCCACCAAGCCAAGAACCCGACCAACCAAGGCACGTTCCTGAAAGGAGCTTCATGATCATTGAAACCGTCTCGTTTCTGGGAACGCTGGTAGTCATAGCTGGTGCATATGCTGGATGGCTCTACAGGGCTAAAAAAGCAGAAGCACGTAAAGCTGCGGCATGGAGCAAATGCAAGTTCGAGCACCACCGCATTTCTGATACCATCGACAGGTGTCAGGGGTGCGGCTGTACGAAAACTTCGAAGCAAAACAGGCTAGACTGAGCAACCCTCAACGGGAAAGGAGCACCATGAGCAATGACATGACTTCGATCATCGCAGCTGTGATAATCGGACTCGCCGCGTTCATTGGTGTACTCGTTCTGCTGCACAGGCAGCCGTTCGCAGTAGTACACCCCACCAGGCGAGACCTGGAAACACCTTGCACAAACTGCGGAGACAAAAAAGAAGACCATGAACTGGTCTCATCCCGCATCTGCAAGATGTGTGTCTGTCCCGGCTTCGAAGGATGACCGAAATGGAACCCAAAAAGAAGTACGATCAGTACATGAACGGGGGGTACGACGCTTTGCGTACAGCAGAGCAGGAATCCGACCCCGCAAAGAAAACAGCATTCGCTGTTACAGCGGTAGCGAGCTTCCTAGGAGCTCTGGCTGTCAATTCTCCACTGGAGAACACCGGCAACAAGAGCCCCGCCTCCGACCCGGAAGACTGACCAACCAACCAGAACGGAAGATTCTCATGAATCTCATAGAAGTCAAAAAGATGTTCGAAGTCAATTTCGAGAGGGGATGGGTCGAGTGCAAACTCTGCCCGAAACACGCTGATGGCACAAGCCACACCGGTCGTGCCTTCGAGCTCGTGGAAGAATCGTGGTATCTCTACCACGCCATGAGGCACATCAACGGCAATCTCAGGCCCAAGAAGCCGGAGAGCACTCCTGAACTCACAACTAGCAGTTCAAACAATGTGACATAAGTCATAAAATCAGGTACAGACTTGTATCTGACGAGCGAAAAATGGCGCAACAGCGCGTCAACCAATCTCTCATGACTGTCACCACCCACGCGGGTAGGGAGGAGATTTTCCTCATCACTTGACGAAAGTCAAATCCCTACCCCGCACAACCATAAAAATATCCAATGCCAAATATCCAATACGTTTTTCTCTCATCATTTGATATTTGACATTAGACATTGGATATTTATAATAAAGGGTATGTACTACTCTTTTCCTTGCACGTATTGCGGTAAAGTGTTTTATGCTTTTGGTGACAAAACAACGGCATCGGCTACGTTATATACAGGGATCAAAAAACACCTGACCGAATACGGTGAAGACGATAAGGAACACCAGTTGGACGACGGTCCATCAGCAGATACAGCAGAAATCTACGCAGCAATGATAGAGTCTACAGAAGCACCATCCGGCGGATACCAACTCTAGCAACCAACTCAACTTTCTTCTCTTTTCTCTTTTCTCTTTTCTCTATCTTAGCTCATCCATTGCTAATAGTACTTAATGCATGAATTTATTAATGCTCTTCCCCATGTGTTATAATAACTACTTCCAAGATGTTTAATCATAACTTTTTTAAACATAAAACAATAGT
>CAMPGJ010000113.1 GCA_946885425.1 uncultured bacterium | reverse complement strand
GCGTTGCCAGAAAAGCGGTCTTTTTCAGGCTTGTTTGTGCAGGAATAAGAGCCATCCCGCATTTGGGGCATTTATTACCCTTCTCCCCTTTTATTTCGGGATGCATGGGACAGGTATAGCTTTGCATAATTTCTATCTTATCATAATAAGGGGAGTTTGGGATGTTGGGCCTTCGACAAGCTCAGGCTCTTTGAGATAAGGGAAAGTAGGGGGATATATTATTTGGCGGATTTAACGGATTTGGCGGAGGCGATTTTTCTTGTGTGGCGCATGTTTTTGCCGGCTTTTTCCATCAGCATTGCATGCTTTGCTTCAAGTCTCTTTTTTGTTTTATGTGGTGTTCCTGTTTTTTTGCTTCCAACACCTGTAGCTCTCTTTGCCATGTATGTATTATACACTAGAGATCATAAATATCCAATATCCAATGTCCCCACTTCGCCAAGGCTTCGAGGGACAAGCAAATATATAATATCCAATTGAAAATGGTAAATGGACAATGGAAATTATTTTTAGAGGTATTTCTTCTCTTCTCCATAAATCTCCGCTACTCTTGCGGCGATTTTGGCTGGGACGGATTTATCTAGTGGTGATGGGAGGATATTGTCTCTGGTGGGATTTTCGACAGATTCTGCCAGGGCGAAGGCTGCTCCTATTTTCATGCTGTTAGTGATGGTTTTTGCTCTGGCATTGATAGCTCCGCGGAAGATTCCGGGAAAAGCGAGGACGTTATTTACCTGATTGGGAAAGTCTGACCGTCCTGTCCCGACGATGAAGGCACCTGCTGCAAGAGCTTCATCTGGCATGATTTCAGGTGTCGGATTTGCCATGGCAAAAATGATTGGTTTGTCATTCATAGATTTGATCACTTCTGCTTTAAGAAGATTACCCTTGCTGACACCGATAAAGACATCAGCGCCTTCCATAGCGTCATCCAGTGTCCCCTGCCGCTGAGCGTGGTTACTGATTGAGGCGAGTTTCATCTTATGTGTATCATTCACGATGTCTGCTCTATCCATTGTGATAATGCCCTTGGAGTCACATACAAGGATATCCTTGACTGGTTCACAAATGCTTTTATCCTGTCCCACACAACGGAGAAGGTTGGCTATGGCTGTTCCCGCAGCTCCAGCACCATTTACGACCACGACTAACTCCCGCATATCTTTACCTGCTAGCTTAGCGGCATTGATAAGCGCTGCAAGGAGTACGATGGCTGTCCCATGCTGGTCATCATGAAATACCGGGATGCCAATATTTTGCAATCCTTCTTCTATTTCAAAACAACGGGGAGCAGAGATATCTTCCAGATTTACACCGGCAAAGTTGGGTGCGATATTTTTGACTAAATTGATTATTTCAAAGCTGTTTTGTGTGTTAACGCAGATAGGATATGCATCGATATTGGCATATTCTTTAAACAGGATTGCCTTCCCTTCCATAACCGGGATCGCGCCATATGGTCCGATGTTCCCCAGCCCCAGGACAGCTGAACCATCAGAAATGATGGCTACGCTATTGCTTTTCATGGTCAGGTCATAAGCTTTTTCCTGGTCCTGCGCAATAGCTTTGGATACACCTGCTACCCCAGGAGTATACGCCAGGGAAAGGTCTCTGGCAGTATTGAGCTCAACTTTAGATTTAATTTCCAATTTCCCCTTGAGTTTTTTGTGAAGTTCTATAGATTCCTGGTATATGTTGTCTCGCATGGGGATAAGTATATCAGGGTCTAGGGTATAGGGTCTAGGGGCTAGTCTGCTTGCTGTGCTATAATATGGGCTTATGAGTGAGCGTGGTGAACAGTTGTATTATGCGGAGGGGTTTCGTGGGAGCTTCAAGAAGTATATAGAAATTAAAGATAGTGTCGAAGGTATTTTGGCGGAGTCTGCTGGGGATATTTTTATTAGACATGGGGATGAGGAATACGAAAGGCTTATGAAATCGTCAAATGCGCAGGCAAAAAAAGGTCTTTCTTCTTTTTTGGCAGACGCTGCTTTATTACGGGAGCAGAATTCGGATGAGATTGTGGGTTTTACGTATGCTTTTCCAGCCTCAATATCTAGGAGTTCTCTCTACGTTCAGGAACAGGTTGAGAATGATATGTCGGCTGATACGTTTGAGCATCTTCAGGGGCAAAGTGCCGAGGTAGGTTGGACTGCAATTTCAGAAGCACATAGAGGTAAAGGCGGTTGGAGTCTCATGATGGAGACCCTGGAAGCCCGGTTAAAGGCACGAGATTATGATTATATGACGAGATTTGCTCGTGTAGATAATGGATACGCGGATAAAATAAAGCAGAGGTATGGTGAAGAGAAGATAGTATATGAATTTCCCTATGAAGAAGCAGACTATATGGGTAAACAGGTTTATTTTAGAACGAAATTGAAGTAACAAATGTCATGCTGAATTTACCTGCTTTGCAGGCTAGTTCAGGATGCCCTTTTTTAAAGAAATCCTTTTGCCTGGATGAAGAAGCCTCCTGTTTTTTGATCAAACATGAAGATTGCCTGAGTGAGTGTTCTTTGTCCAGTTACTATTCTTATTTGTATGACTGGGATTTCTTGTCCTTGTTTGGCCATCCATTCGTCCGGTATGCGTGCCAAATCAAGAACAGCATTGCAAACATAAGGACGTTTGTCATCGTTTGTGTTTGGTGCAGGCGGTTGGTTTGCTCCACTGAAAAAAGGCGGAGGAATATTGCTTTTGTTCTGATCATAGTGAATTTCTGGTAACTCGACAAAGTGAATTTCGCTGTCTGTTTGGTGAGGAGCTGCAGGCCTGACTACTCCCATGCTGAGTCCAGGATTGATATCTTCATCTGGTCTTTTCATAACATTGATGCTTATTGTTTCAATTTCAGGCAAGCCCTCCGCAATAATAGCCGCCCTTTTGGCAACGAAGAGTGGAAGATTTTGTTTAGCTTGAAGTGGCATAAGAATGATTATATGAATATCCAATATCTAATGTCAAATAGCCAATATCCAATATCCAATGTAATTAGGGGCATTTATACCTAGAGTATTAGAGGGAATTTGTGTAGAATCTTTTGTTGATCTACAATGTATATATTATGGAAATTTCAATACTTACTAAACATGATTTAGAAGCTGCTGAGCAGATATGGCTTGCGCTTGAAAAAGAGCTTCACCCGACTTCTATCACCTGTCGGTGGGATTTGATCGAGACATGGCTGGAGCTGTATGGCGATGTGGTAGATTATTGGTTTATTGTAGGTTCAGTGGAAGATGAGGCTGCCGGTATAATGCTTATTACTAAAGAAACCCATCGTTCACTTCCCTTGCCTGTGGCGGCATATCATATGGGAACTAATGGTGAACCTTTTTCAGATGCTGTGCAGATTAAAAACGGAAAGATTCTGGTTAAGAAGGGTTTGGAAAAAGAATTTTATGCTGGTATTTTAGAAGCAATTACTACGTTTAAATGGGAAGAGATTGTTTTGGATGATTTTGATGCTGAGGTGGCAGATGGGTTTGTTGCCGCTTTCCGTCATTCAAGTGCACATGGGAAACCAGGAGCGGTAAAAATTGCTATAGAGAGAAATGAATGCCAATTCATGAATTTGGCTAAAATCCGCAAAGAAGGCATTTCTGTTCTGGATGCTTTTTCAAATGATACCCGTTATTCTATCCGCCGGAGTATAAAAGCGCTCGGAAATGATATTTCCGTTGAGTGGGCAGAGGATGATGTGCAGGCACAAGATATATTGGATGAGCTGATTACGTTGTATAACCAAAACTGGCA
>CAMPGJ010000112.1 GCA_946885425.1 uncultured bacterium | reverse complement strand
ATATACATTCTTTCCTCTTCTTTCTTGGGAGATATATGTAAAACCTGCATTTGCCAACCAAACCATAGCTTCACCAATTCCAAAAACGACGATTATTACAAAAGAACAAATACAAAGCCTTCTCAGAAACAGAGCCACCAGTCTTAATGGACGAGACTATAGCAAAGCTCAGAATTGGTTGCCCATGACGTATAAAGAGATGCAGATAGCATCTCAACTTTCCTTTTACAATATTTCAATTCCCAAAATCAATATCGACAATGCTGATGTGTCAACAATAGATACTGACTTAACAAAACATCTCATACATTTTCCAGGTACCACTACGCCCCCGAATAAGGGCAATGCTGTAATTTTTGGACACTCAACTCTCCCTCAACTCTACAATCCCAAAGATTATAAAACAATTTTTGCAAATATCCACAACGTCGTTGTAGGTAACACAATTATCGTAACAATCAACAATACACTTTATACATATAAAATCTTTAGTATAACCGTCGTTGATGCAGAGGACACATCATATCTAACGCAGGAATATGATAACAGTTACCTCACAATTGTTACTTGCACACCTCCAGGTACAACTTGGAAACGATTGATTATTAAAGCAAAACTTGAGACAATATAAGGGCACAATAACAGAAATAAGCTATTAATATGCAGGAGAATACAAAAGTATCACCAATCGTCTTAGCACTTAAAAAAGCCTGGCCTTATATTTATCGGTTTATTAACACTTGTATCTACTTCATTTCTACGGTAATTAGAAGCATAGTCAAAGGTATTGTCGAACAGATCAAAGGGATGTAGTACCTAAATATTTTTGTTTTAGTATAAATAAAGTAAATTCGTATGGATTCGCACAATATATCTCAAGAAGCCCTAGCACTCCAAGCTATCCAAAATAAATTAATTGGTAAAAAACTAACTTATAAAGAAATCTTTGCCGTCATGGATGAGATGGCCCACGAAAGACTTGGAGATATTCTTACTACCTATTTTGCTGCCTCTGGATACTCCAAAGGATTTACTGACGAAGAAGTTTATTTTCTGACAAAAGCCATGATTGAAACAGGAGAGACGCTCCAGTTCAAAGGAATAGTCGCAGATAAACATTCCATTGGTGGTGTCCCTGGCACAAGAACATCAATGATCGTTGTACCTATTATTGCTGCTGCAGGGTTTACTATACCCAAAAGCTCATCCCGCGCCATAACAAGCCCCGGGGGAACAGCAGATGACATGGAGGTTCTTGCTCCAGTGACATATGATAAAAAGGAAATTTACAAAATTGTCGAGAAAACAAATGGATGCATTGTTTGGGGAGGCGGTGTAGATATTGCTCCTGCTGATGATGTTCTTATCAAAGTCGAAGAACCACTCTTGCTAGAGAGCTATGACAAATTTTTAGTTTCTATTATGGCAAAGAAAATCGCTTTTGGATCTAATCATATTATTATTGATCTGCCTTATGGTAAACATGTAAAAGTTCATAAACTTGAAGACGCAAACCTCGTAAAAAGGAAATTTTTGTATCTTGCTAAACGCTTTAATGTAAAATTGTATGTTAATGTCCATGAAACAGAGGAGCCTGCTGGACGAGGCATTGGTCCACTTCTAGAAACCAAAGAAGCATTAAAAGTGTTAGAGCAGAGAGAAGACCGTCCAATGGATTTGGAAAAAAGAGCCATTTTTCTGGGAGGGACTCTCCTAGATCTTTGCCTTGAAGATGCGGACAAGGAACTGAAAAGCAGGATTGCTTCAGAATTTGGCAGTGGAACAAAATGGGCAGAATATATATTGGAGAGTGGGCATGCGCTTGCAAAAATGAGAGAAATCATTAAGGCACAAGGAGGCAACTCTGCTATAATGAGTAACGACCTGAAACCTGGTAAACATAAATATGATGTTATCGCAAAAAGAAGTGGGACAGTAAAAAGTATTCATAGCAAGAACGTAACAATTCTTGCAAAAATCCTTGGCGCTCCTGCTCACAAAAAAAGCGGTCTCTATCTATATCAAAAAATGGGTGAAAAGGTCATTACAGGAAAACCCATGTTTACATTATATAGTGAACAAGAGTACAATCTGAAAGAGGCAATAGACTCCCTTTCTCAGTTTCCTGTATTGGAATTCGAGTAAACCAAACTAGTCATGCTGAACTCGTTTCAGCATCTCATTAAATCCTGAAAATGAATTCAGGATGACATAATAATTCATGAGAAAATTTTCATTTCTATTAGTTATATTATTTTTATTCATTGGTGGTTTTTTCTCATGGTCTATTCATGAATTATCCCCTGTAGACGTTGCAAATAGCGCTTCAAAAACATTTGTAATTAACCGAGGTGAAGGTATAAAACAAATTGCTAATAATTTAAAGGCAGAAGGACTAATTCGAAATCCCGTTGCATTCTTTCTCCTCGTCAGACAAAAAGGTCTAGATAATAAAATCCAAGCCGGAGAATTTAGGATCTCGCCATCAATGTCATCCTCAGAGATTGCAGACACACTGCAAACAGGTACATTTGACAAGCAAGTAACTATTCCTGAAGGGAAACGGGCAGAGGAAGTAGCAGACATTCTGGAGAAGAATTTTCCACAATACGAACAAAGATGGCGTTCATTACTCAGATTTGAAGAAGGATATCTCTTCCCTGACACGTATGCATTTGCCAAAGATGTAGAAATTGAAGCTATTATTGCTGAAATGAAGGCTAACTTTGAGAAAAAATACGCAAGTATTCCTATGACTACCAACACAACTCTGACTAAAGAACAAATAGTCATTCTGGCTTCTATGATTGAACGTGAAGCCATGCTTGACGAAGACCGCCCACTTGTCGCCTCAGTCATGCTCAACAGGTTGAAAATTGGTATGGCACTGCAAATTGACGCGACAGTACAATACGCCCTTGGTTACAACAACCAGGAACAAACCTGGTGGAAGAAAAATATCACCCTGGAAGATCTGAAAATCAATTCACCATACAATACCTATGAAAATACCGGCCTCCCACCAAAACCTATCGCAAACCCCGGCTATGAAGCTCTCAAATCCGTCCTAGAGGCACCTGAAACAGATTATCTCTATTACATCTCAGACAGCACAGGAACCAACCACTACTCCAAAACCTTCGAAGAACACGCCCGCCTCATCAAGAAACATGGCCTGGAAAACTAACCCACCCCACCAACAATAAATCCCCTATTGACAAACCGACTTATAGGTTATAATAAGCCTATAAATGAATAACGAACGTAACGAAGGATTTTTTAAGAAAATAGCGAGCAAATTTGCTGAGGATAGCAGGGCACGTCGTGCTGGAAAAGCAGAAATAGCACTTGGAAAAGAATATGAAGCTCGAAAGAAGACTAATAGACCCATGTCAATTGTAGAAACCGCAGAACGAAGGAGAGAAATCGCCCAATTACAGACACCAGAAGAAAAGTCAGAGCATGAACCAAGCCATTACAGAATAGCTCAAAAAGCGCTTCGTAAAGAGGCTGCAGAGAGAGAAAATGCTGGTGATCGAATGTCGCGCGAAGAATTCATGGGAAGAATGAGAGAAAACGCTAAACTAATGACAAAGGCAGAAAAACGGGCGGGAAATCAAACTCACAGCGGAGCTTAAACCTTATCTTCCAAAACACCTCCCCCTCCCAATCTGTCAGTTCCGCGTACTCCAAAATCCAGGAGATATAAATAACTTCTTACGCTTAATATTTCTCAACTCTCCCACTTCTCTAAAACTCCACGGGGC
>CAMPGJ010000111.1 GCA_946885425.1 uncultured bacterium | reverse complement strand
ACTTCAATAACCTTCTCCGCCGCATGAGGGTCAACTAAAGTTTTCGCAGCCGTGGCATGCTCTTTATATGTCTCTAAATTAACCATCATCTGTTCTATCCGCTCAAACAATTTTTCCGAAGTCAGTCCTTCTTGTTCTTCTATCTCTCCAAGCCCAATCTTTTGCACAAACTTCGCATTCTCCAGCTGCTCATCGTGCTGCCCATAAGGAAGTGGAACCAAAAGCGAAGGTTTTCCCATATACACAAGCTCAGTAACAGTATTGATTCCAGAGCGTGAAACAATGAGGCTTGCCATCATAAGGAACTCGAACATCTGTGAAGGTTCAACAAATTTGAAAGGAAGGTACCTTTCTTTTACTTCTGAAGGCAAAGAGCTTTTTATTTTTTCTAACCTATCAAAGTCATTAAATTCTTGTGCATCTCCTGTTTGGTGAATAATAATATATTGCTGTAAAAGCTTTTCCAAAGCCCCTTCCACAAGAATATTCAAAGCATGAGATCCGCCGCTTCCACCAGTCACATAGATAACTGGCAAATTAGTATCCAAAACTGGAAACTTTTTACGGTTTTCACTAAAACCGGAAAGTAAGGAATCAACAGGAAATTTCCTCAACGGATTTCCAGTAAGAACAGTCTTGGCTTTGGGCAAATGCTCCGCCGATTCTTTCCACGAAATACATATTTTCTTAGCGAACCTAGCAATCAGCTTATTAGATAGTCCCGCGCTAAAAATTTGCTCATGAAGCACAATAGGAATCCCCAGTGTATGCGCAGCAAATCCAATCGGTACTGATACGTAACCTCCAAATGATAAAACAATATCAGGTTTCTCCTCTTTCAATATGGACAGAGCCTGAGCAAATCCAACAGGCACTTTCAATAAAGAACTTACCGTATGCCGTGTGAATTTCCGTTGCAACCGCCCCGTAGCCAATGTCCGGAACGAAATTCCTAACTTCTTCGCCGTCTGATACTCAAAAGAAAGCGCTTTATCCCCCTCAAAAGCATATTGCCTCCCAACTACAGTAACATCCCAATCCTCAGGCATAGATTGTATCACCGCCAAAGCCGGAGAAAAATGCCCACCCCCACCACTAACAATCAACAATTTCATAAACCCATTTTAACACGTTCTCAACCAGAGGACTAGTTTATATCGAAAAATTAAAATGGGAAGGCCTACGCCGGAATGACAATACATTAGTCTAATGATTTAGATTAATTAAACTAAAATAATCAAATTGAAATAAAAATGGAAAATGGCAAATGGACAATGGAAAATCGCCAGGCGTCTTCGCACCTAGTGGTGCGACTGTTTTGCAATATTGAGGAGAATCCCTACCGATGCCATATCTACCACGAGGGCAGATCCACCATAAGAAATAAATGGCAATGGCACTCCGGTTAGAGGAAACAATGCTGTCATTGCACCAAGATTGATAATAGCTTGAATACCTATAAAAGAGATTATCCCAGCTGCGAGAAGCTTACCAAAATTATCTCTTGCTTTAGCTGAAATGATAAGTCCCCGCCAAACAAAAATCATAAATAAGATAATAAGAATAGTCGCCCCAACAAATCCAAATTCTTCAGCAATAATAGGAAAAATGGAATCAGTCACATTTTCAGGAAGATACGCATACTTTTGAATTGAATTTCCTATTCCCAATCCAAATATACCACCGGAGCCCAATGCAATCAGGATTTGCTTTACATGATACGACGTTTCTCCTAATGAATTGCCCAAATTTAGAAAGCTGGTTAATCGAGCTAACCGATATGGAGCGGCTTGTATAAAAAAGTAACCTACTATCCCGATAATCGGAATCCCTACTAGAAAATGCATCAGGCTTCCACCTGAAAGAAAATATAGCACTACTGCTTCAAAAAGAATGATAGAAGCAGTTCCCATATCAGGCTCAAGCATTACAAGGAGCAAGATAAATCCAAGCAAAAGAGCGAACGCGATAAACCTTCCCTTTTCCTTATGAGAAAACCATGCTGCGAGATAGATAGCCAAAACTAGCTTTACGGATTCTGCTGGCTGAAAGCTAAATAAACCAAAATTAACCCATCGATGGGCACCTTTGGCTCCCATACCTAATCCGGGGATAAAAACGAGAAGAAGAAGAATGAGAGCTATAATTAAAAAAGGTAAAGCTAGATTATGCCATTTATGATAGTCAATAAAATAAAAGATAAAAAGAGCCGCAAATCCAAGTGTCACCCATATCGCTTGGTCTTTAATAAAATTGTATTTATCCCCATATACATTGAAAGCAATTACTGAGGAAGCATCATAAATAATCAGAAGGCCAAAAAAAGTAAGAATGGTAACAACACCAAATAGGAGCAGATCAAATTTTTTCATACATCACTAAAAACACTAATTATTCGCGAATTTCGCAAAATATTCGCGTCTTTCGTGAATCAGATCAAAGCTATAAACACTCCAAGTATCGCCAAAAAGAATCCTATCAGCCACGCTCTCATAACAATTTTTGGCTCTTCCCATCCTTTTTTTTGAAGATACAAATGAAATGGCGCAGCTGGCAGTAATTTCTTTCCCATGTATCTTTTGCTAAGTAGCTGAATAAGCGATGACGTAACCTCAATCACAAATACTCCTCCAATAATCATCAGAGCAAATACTTTACCGGTCAAAAGACCAATGACAGCCAATGCGGCTCCTAAAGCAAGCGATCCCACATCGCCCAACCATAACCTTGCTTTATAAATGTTAAAGTAGAGAAATGCCGCAACACTACCAATAAGAACAGCGAGAAAAATACCCAAAGGCTGGTCAAGCAATGTTGAATTTATCGCCATAAAAGCAAGCAAACAAATAAGAAGCAATCCTGCAGCGAGCCCATCTAATCCATCCGTTATATTAAATGCATTGACGAATGAAACAATCACGAATGCGGCAAAAGGAACAAAGAACATCCCGAGCACCATTTTTCCGACTCCGTGGATATAAATAAAATCATAATGTAATTGCGTATAAAAAACCAAAGCTATAATAATCGCCAAAATCCATTGAATAATAAATTTATGCCGGAACCGGAGACCAAAAAATCCTCCATTATTATTTGTTATTTTTTTAAAGTCATCATAAAATCCTAGTAACCCAAAACTGATAAAAGAGAAAAAGATAACAAAAATTTCCCAAGGATTAACAGTGATATCAAAAATCCCATACGCCCACGTCGTTGTAATAACAACCACAAGAATAATCAAAATTCCTCCTCCCACCGGCGTCCCGACTTTCCAGGAATTAAATTTATCAAACAAAGGGGTTCGCTTATTGAACATATCAGTTGTTACCTGATTTTGACGGCGCATTTTTATCTTATAGAGGAAGTCGATGAAAGGCACCAGAAGAATCATGGTGACAAAAAAAGATGAAAGAATCAAGCCAAGTAATTTAACCATAAGCAATTTAAGGATTATACTCTATTTATCCCAGCATTTCCAGCCAAAATGCGTCATTGCGAACAAAGTGAAGCCGATTCGGTTTGAGCTCACGGTCGAAGACAATCTCGTCCACTCCCACCTAACAACGGACTATATTTAGTCTAGAAGATTTTGTAAGAAAAAAGAAGGGACAATAAATACAATGGTTATATGGTTGTATGGTTCTATGGTTCTATGGTTCTATGGTTCTATGGTTATATGGTTGTATGGTTCTATGGTTAACCATCTAGCCATCTAACCATTGGTTGCTCAACTCTTGGTTATATGGTTATATGGTTGTATGGTTCTATGG
>CAMPGJ010000110.1 GCA_946885425.1 uncultured bacterium | reverse complement strand
AGGGATCATATGAATGACATTGAACTCATTCTTACTATGCTTGCTGAAGCTACAACAACGAAGCTTCATAAGGATCGTGATTCGAAGGGAATGCCAAAATTGCAAAAGGATGCACAAGACGGTGGTGCTATTGCCGGACGGACGAGAAAGGATATAGAGAAGTCGAGTAAGAAGAATGTTGTGAGTAAAGAAAATTATCTGCCAAAGTCACCTCGAAAAATTAAAAAAGTTTAATTTTCTACATTCTCTTCTGTTGTGTTAGAATTGAAGGTAGGATTGTTACATTGTTCTGTCGATATAAGTGTAGTGGCGCGATTTATCGCGATTTAGTAGTAGTAAGTTGCTTTTTACCGTTAAGTCGTCATAAATGACGCTACTACGTTTTTAGTAATAATTTAGCAATGTAGCAATATAGCAATTTTTTAAATATGAAAATTGGAATTGATATTTCTCAGATGGCGTACGGAAGTACAGGTGTTGCGCGGTATGTGGAGAATCTTGTAAACCATTTAGTAGGTTTAGATCAGGTAAATGAGTTTGTTTTATTTTATTCTTCACTGCGCAACGATATCAAAGATGAAATATTAAAAATAAAAGATACGAATAAGAACGTTGAAATTAAGCAGTTCAAATTTCCACCGAGTGTGCTGGATGTTTTGTGGAATCGGCTGCATGTGATGCCTATTGAGAGTCTTATTGGGGATGTGGATATATTTATTACTTCTGATTGGACGGAGCCACCAACCAAGCGTGCGAAGAAGGCGACAATCTTGTATGATTTAATAGTATATAAATTTCCTGATGAGACGGATAAAAAAATTATCCAGACACAGAAACGGAAATTAGCTTGGGTAAAGAAGGAGTCAGATGTAATCCTTTGTATTTCAGAATCAACAAAGAAAGACGCAATGGAGATACTGGGGATAGAGGAAAGCCGGTTGAGTGTGATACACGCAGGAGTATAAGACAATGATGGTCACATGGTTGGATGGTTAAATGGTTAAAGAACCATATAGCCATTAAGCCATATAGCCATTCATATAATATATGATTATTGGTATTGATGGAAATGAGGCTAATGTGGAGAGACGGGTGGGCATCAGTGAGTATGCTTATCAATTGCTGCGGCAATTTTCTTCATTTTCAGAAGATTCTGAGAATAAGACGAGATTTAGAATTTATTTAAAGAGTAAGCCGCTTGAACATATGCCAAAAGAAAGTGCTTACTGGCAGTACAGGATTGTGACCCCTGGTAAATTGTGGACACAGTGGCGGTTGCCTTTGGATTTGTATTGGAATAGGCCAAGGCCGAGTGTTTTCTTTAGCCCGACACATTACGCTCCCCGTTTTTCTCCTGTCCCAACAGTTATGTCAGTGATGGATCTTTCTTATCTTTATTTTCCTGAACTTTTTAATAAATCTGACCTCTATCAACTCCGTAGCTGGACAGCATATTCTGTGAAGAACGCGAAAAAGGTCTTGACGATTAGTAACTCAAGTAGAGATGATATAATCAAAGAATATGCGGTAAAGAAGGATACGGTCGTTGCTATCCATCCTGGGATAAAAAATACGATCACTTTAAAACCTCATGTTTTTAGTATGAATCAACTGAAAGCAAAATATGGTATCTCGGATAATTATGTCCTCTTTGTCGGCACACTTCAGCCACGGAAGAATATAACTCGCTTGATCGAAGCATTCGATCAAGTTATAAAGTCATCAAGTTCTAAAGTTATAAAGTTGTCAGGGCCGGTTCCTGAAGATTTGCAGCTTATCGTTGTGGGGAAGAAGGGGTGGCTGTATGAGTCTATTTTGCAGACACCGCAAAATTTGGGTATAGAAGATAAAGTGAAATTTCTGGAAGGTGTACCCGATGATGAGCTGACTCTCTTTTATAAACATGCACTTTGTTATGTTTTGCCTAGTCTTTATGAAGGCTTTGGGTTGCCTGTACTTGAGGCAATGAAGCATGGGTGCCCCGTTATCACCAGTAAGATCAGCAGTCTGCCTGAAGCCGGTGGAGATGCTGCCTTATATGTCGATCCAGGAGATGCAAAGGATATAGCAGAAAAAATGATTCAGGTAATCACAAATGAGGAATTGCGGGATGAAATGAGAGAAAAAGGAAAAATCCAAGTGAAAAAGTTCAGTTGGGAGAAGACGGCGAGGGCAACCCTCGAAGTATTAGAAGATGTAGGACGTAAGAAGTAAGACGTAAGACATGGTTACATGGTTGGATGGTCAAATGGTTAAAGAACCATATAGCCATTAAGCCATATAGCCATTTAACTATTTATGAAAGATAAGTCTGGGAAAACACTTACAGCTGAAGAATTCCAAAAGAAGGCAGTAAATAGGCTTAAGACCGTTGGTACTGAATTTGTTGTTTTTGTTCTTCACCTTTTTGGTTGTATGCCATCGCATACTATTAGAAACCACATCTACCGGTTAGCTGGAATACACATTGGAGCAGGATCAACGATTCACACGCATGCGCGGTTTTATAATCCTTCGAATATTGTTATTGGAGAGGATACTATTATAGGAGAAGGTGCCGTGCTTGACGGAAGGGATACACTTCATATCGGTAATCATGTTGATATGGCTTCAGAAGTGATGATTTATAACGCAGAGCATGACATAGAAAGCGATGATTTCAGGGCGAAGCGTGATAAAGTTATCATTGAAGATTATGTATTTATCGGTCCCCGCGCGATTATCTTACCAGGAGTAACTATCGGGAAGGGTGCTGTTGTCGCGGCAGGTGCTGTTGTGACGAAAGATGTGGAGGCTTTTGCCATCGTAGGAGGAGTCCCTGCCAAGGTAATTGGGGAGAGAAAAAATAAAGATCTGAACTATAGATTAGGAAGAGCTGCTTGGTTCCGTTAATATGCGAATTTCTACAAATTACACTACAAATTGGGCTACAAATCTACAAATTTACAAATATTCGTAGAATTCGTAGGTGATTCGATTTAAATCGTAAAAATTCGCATGCTACTATCAATAATTACTCTCAATTATAAAAAGCCTCATTTGACGTTGGCTTGTCTTGAATCTTTGTATGTTCAGTTTAGGGATGAGTTTGAAGAGGGTACTGTTGAGTTATTGATTGTTGATAATGCTTCTGGTGATGATTCTGTAGATGTTTTGAGAAAGCAGATAAAGGATAAGAGCTATAAGAATGTAACGCTTATTCCAAATGGTGAAAACGCTGGTTTTAGTGCAGGATGTAATCTGGGTGCAGCTTCCGCGAAGGGGAAATACTTCCTCTTCCTTAATAATGACACCGTAGTAAAGGATAAGGGTCTTTTGGCTATGGCTGCATATATGGATGAGCATTCTGATGTCGCAATCATGGGTGGACAGCTCCATAATCCAGACGGTTCGCTGCAGCCATCTGCCGGAGAATTTTATACCCCTCTCTATGCATTTGCTCTTCTGCTCGGTTTGCAAAAATATGGATTAATCGATAAGAATCCTCAAAAAATTACTCAAGTTTCGTGGGTAAAAGGCGGACTTTTTATGATACAATCTGATGTATTCAAAAAACTGAAAGGTTTTGATGAACGTATCTTCATGTATACGGAAGATATGGAGCTTTGCTATCGGGCAAAATTAGCGGGATACAAAACATATTTTTATCCTCATATTCTTGTGCAGCATGCTGAACAAGGAAGCTCTAGTAGGGGGTTTGCCATTGTTAATATCTATAAGAATCTTTTATACTTTTATAAGAAGCATAGACCGAGGCGTGAATACTTGCTTGTGAAGTCTTTGATGAAGGCGAAGGCGGGGATGCTGATAGGA
>CAMPGJ010000109.1 GCA_946885425.1 uncultured bacterium | reverse complement strand
CGTTACCGACCTGCCTGCCGGCAGGCAGGACTACGAAACTGGCCTCGTTACCGTAGCCTCCTTACTTTTTAATAGGATATCATAACTCTTTGACGTTAGACGAATATAAGTTATACTAAACCAATGCAGCAACACAAAATAATACTCCTTGTAGAAGATGAAGTCCCTATGTTAAACGTTCTCAATGATACGCTGGCTCAGAACGGGTTTGAGTCCATAAAGGCAAAAGATGGAGAGCAAGGGTTAGCTCTTGCCTTGAAAGAGCATCCTTCGCTGATTCTTCTTGATGTTTTTATGCCCAAAATGGATGGATTGGAGCTTATGGATAAATTGAGGCAAGATGAATGGGGAAAAAGTGTACCTGTTATTGTCCTCACAAACATCAGTCCTGACACAGACGAAACACTTCAGGCAATTATCAAAAACCAACCCGCCTATTACCTTATGAAAGCAGATATTAAGTTAGAGGATATTGTAGAAAAAGTTAAGGAAGTACTGAAGAAGCCCACAAATTAGAAGGGTATCAAAGGTATCAAGAGTATCAAAGGTATCAAAAGCCAGAGTACCCTTCGCCGGAGCAAGTTTGCAACTTGCTTCGAAACGGTTCAATCTGCGCAACCTTTAAACTTTCGATCAAGCTAATCCAATACATAATCGCTAACCCAACCCGAACCGTTGCGGATCAATTTGCAAAAATTGATCCGGCGAAATTTGGTTCTCTAACAATATAGCAATCGTCTCGTTTGCATTCCAAGCCTAACTATAGTACTATGCATAGATACTCATGAAAAAATTCTCCTGGCCGTTTTTACTTTTACTTGGCTTTGTCTTTGTCTTCTTCTCCAGCATCGTTGCAATCGTTACAGACTGGTGGTGGTTCTCTGAAGTCCAATTCACAGAAATTTTTATTAAATCTCTTAAAGCAAAATTAGCTGTAGGATTCGGAGCAGGTCTGCTTTCTGCAATCTTCATCATCAGCAATTTTCTCACAGCAGCCCGTTCCAAATCACCTTGGATGTCTGCTATTCCAGCGAATGTCTTCGGACAGCAAGTAATTGTGTATGGCAAAACTATAAGGAAGCTTGGCGTTATAGTAGGCCTCTTTATTGCTTTTTTCATTGGTCTTGTTACGTCAAGCATTTGGCAGGATGTGCTGCAATATCTCAATGCAACTTCATTCGGGCAGGTAGATCCGCTTTTTGGCAAAGACATAAGTTTCTATGTATTTTCACTCCCCCTTCTTACGTTTGTTCTCGGTCTAATCAAAGCCCTCACACTCTTTTCACTAATTGGGTGCGGAATTATTTATATCCTGCAAGGCAAACTCCTCCTCTCCAGCTTTTTTGGACAATCCTTTTATAATGTATCTGAAAAAATAGCAGGCAAGGTGAGAACCTCAGCTTTTAAGGAGACAGACAGGAAAGCTCGGATCCACATAGGAATCCTCCTGAGCATTTTTCTGCTGACACTTGCGGGAGGCACATCATTGTCGATATACAATCTCCTTACCGTCCAAAGTGGACCGGTATTCGGAGCAGCTTTCACTGATGCCAATGTCATGATTCCCTTGCTGCAGATTGCCGGATTTGTCTATGGAGCAGCAGCGCTTCTCGCCTTATTCTATGGAGTAAGCGGAAAGATCTCCCCACTTATTGCAGCTATTGTGCTTTCCGGCCTTATCAGTCTCTCCACAGGATTGATACCTCCTGCATTTCAGAAGCTAATCGTCGCACCAAATGAACTTACCAAAGAAACGCCTTACATTAAACATAATATCGCTGCTACCCGCAACGCGTATGGATTAAACAAAATCGAAAAACGCCAAATCTCCGCTGATAAACCTCTTACCACAGAAGATATAACCGCCAATAATCTGACCGTCAAAAATGTCCGCCTTTGGGATCGCGATCCTCTACTCTCTACCTTCTCCCAAATTCAGGAAATCAGAACCTATTATGAATTCGCGTCCGTTGATAACGATAGATACATAATCAACAACGAGATTCGCCAAATCATGCTCTCCCCCAGAGAATTAGCAACCAATAGTCTTCCCAACAGAAACTGGATCAATGAGCATCTTACCTTTACTCACGGATATGGAATTGCTGCCGGTCCGGTAAATCAAGTCACGCCTGAAGGACTTCCTGTTTTATTCGTCAAAGATTTGCCACCCAAATCTGATAAAAATGAACTTGCGGTAACGCAGCCTGAAATATATTACGGTGAACTTGTCAATGACTATGTCATCGCAAAAACGCAGTCCAAGGAATTTGGTTATCCAAAAGGCGATGATAATATCTATACAACATATAACGGTGCAGGCGGTGTAGAAATTAACTCGCCATTGAAAAAGCTTTTTTACGCGCTGCAATTCAATTCTCTAAAAATATTCCTTTCAAGTGACCTGACGCCCCAAAGCCGTATCATGTACCATCGTGATATTAAAGAACGTGTTCAAAAAATCGCTCCATTCCTCACATACGATAATGATCCATACATAGTGGTGGCTGATGGCAAACTGTTTTGGATTTTGGATGCATACACGCAAACACACAACTATCCTTATTCCCAACAGACCAAACTCAATGGAGAAACCGTCAATTACATCAGAAATTCTGTAAAGGTCACCGTAGACGCGTATAACGGAACTGTCACGTTCTACCAAGCTGATGATAAAGATCCTATTATCAACACCTATGCCAAGATATTCCCACAAACCTTCCGTAAATTGTCCGAGATGCCCAAAACCCTTGTCTCTCACCTTAGATACCCTGAAGATATCTTCACACTGCAAACAGGTATCTACACCACCTACCATATGGACGATCCACAAACCTTTTACAACAAAGAAGATCAATGGGAAGTACCAACCATACCACAGGTTGGCACAACAACCGAAGAATCCCCCGCTATGGAACCACGTCATATGATCATGAAATTACCTGGTGAACAAAAAGAAGAATTCATCCTTATGCTGCCTTTTACACCAAGATCTAAAGATAATCTAGCAGCATGGATGGTCGCCAGAAATGACAAAGGCAATTACGGGAAACTAGTCGTTTATCAATTCCCCAAAGACAAACTGATTTTCGGGCCCAAACAAATCATGGGAAGAATCAGCCAGGACGCCGAGATCAGTAGACAAATATCTCTCTGGGACCAAGGCGGCTCCCAAGTCATCCAAGGCCCCCTCATGGTCATACCTATAGAAGAATCCCTCCTCTATGTCCGCCCCCTCTATCTAAAAGCGAGTACAGGTAAAATTCCAGAACTCAAACGTGTGATTGTCGCGTATGAAAATAAAATTGCGATGGAAGAGACACTCGAGAGAGGTCTGGCAAGAATATTCCAAGGATATCAAACATCCTCTACCGAGCAGCCAACCCAAGAAAAACAGGCCTCTCCTGCAGCTAAAGCAACAACAGATACCGAGACTGACAGCTCAAGAGACGAATTCCTCCAGCAGGCATCAGACGCTTACGATGCAGCGCTGAATGCACAGAAGTCCGGCGATTGGGCAAAGTATGGAGAAGAAATAAAAAAGCTGGGAGAGACACTTGAGAAATTGAGATAAGATTCTTCCTTTAAGTCCCCTCCTTCGCCGGAGCAATTTTGCAAATTGCTACGAAACGGTTCAGTCTGCACAACCTTTCAAGTTTCGATCATGCCAATTCCCAATCCAATCAACAATTTTAAAAAAATCCTATATCCCAATCCCTAACCAACCCGAACCGTCATGGATCAATTTGCAAAATTGATCCGGCGATTAATTATATTTATAAAAATATCATTATTTATGCCGGAGCAGTTTTGCAAAC
>CAMPGJ010000108.1 GCA_946885425.1 uncultured bacterium | reverse complement strand
CTTTTCTACATATTCTGATTCTGTAACAAAAGTCTTTTTTTGTTTCTGTTTCATTTGCTTCACGATAATTAGCTCCCATTGAAGTCCCTGAGCGAACTACTTGATCTATAAGGACAAAGTTGACTGTTTCTTTCGGCAATGCCCGTGCCAAGCGGATAATTCTCTTCCCGAAATCAAGGGTTCTTTCTTCTAAATTATATTGTTTCGTGCTTTGCATTTGTTTTTAAATTTATTTGGAACTTGTAATTTTATATTTGTAATTTCGGAGTTGTTCTGCATGGTTCTGCGCTATGGAGCGAAGCGGAACCCTCTTCCCTTGATAGTCTCCAGATGAATTGGTTTATTCGGATCTTCTTCTATTTTTCGGCGGACACGGAATATTAACTGATCTACTGCCTGATCAGTGATTCCTGCCACCGATTTATTATCCTGCCAGACTATATTGATGAGTTCTTCCCGTTCTACCACTTTCCCATGATTTTGCAATAAATATTTCAGCAGACGGAATTCGGAAGAAGTAAGCTGATCCGAAAGAGTTACATTACCTTTTTTAATTGTATTTGTATGTTGATCAAACGAAATATGCTGCTTTTCAATCTGCGGTACAGTAAAACGATCGAGAATAAATTCACGAAACAAAGGGATCCCACTTGTCTTATCTTTCAACAGCCCAGTTTGTTCAAAATAGGCTACGATATCCTCATCCTCGAACTTTTCTGCCAAAAGATCTGCTTGTTCGGCGGGTGATAATGCATTCCATATCTCAAGCAATGCAGTCTGGATGGACTTTCTGTCCAAGAAGAAGCTGCTTTCTTTCTTTTCACCATGCGCGAGAACTGCCTCCACTGCCAATTTAGTCAGCTTACCGTGCCCACCAGTCAACCTGAGTATCTCTTTCAGGACAGGCTTGGATATCTGCTTACCGGTTATTTGCTCAATATAGGAAATTCGGAAATCTGTTGCTTGCTTATCATACAATCGTACAAAAACTAAATTACCTGCTACAAATTCATAATAATCAGCCAACAGAGATGGTTCTAAAATGCTTTCCAGAGGCCTATTGAGAGAGAAAATGATTGAGAAATGATACTTTGCCCTATTTCGGAGCGTCCTGAGATTAGTAAAAAATTCGCTCGTCACTGTTGGAATGTATTCTTCAAATCGATCAAACATAAAGACAATAGTCAATTTGCGTTCAAGTGCCAGGTAATCAATTGCCTCTTTTAATCCCTGAAAGAGCACAAGCTCATCCGAAAAAGCAAGACTTTCCTTAAAAATCTCGTTTACCCTACGATAATCATCTGTCATTCCTCTCTCCCGTAGTGAATCAGCAAGACTAAGAAAAAGAAATTTCATCGCATCTAAAAGAGGCCGTTTTCGAATCTCTGAAAAATTAGCCATAACAAAATGCAGCTCTTTTTGCTTTACGCCCAAATGCCGTTTTCGAAGGGGCTTATTGTGCGCCAACAAACCGAGCAATGTTGACCGACTCACTCCGGGGATCCCAAGGAGCTGACATGAGCTTCCTTTATGAATGAAACTAAGCAGTTCATTTATCTCAGTAGAACGTGCAGTATCGGGGTACAGTGCTTCAAAATGATCTTGCTCCATACTACAATCATAGTACAAAAGTATCAGAAGTATCAAAGGTATCTATTTGCTACACTTAAAAGATGCGCTTACCCCCACTCTTTCTCTTTTTTGTACTTGGACTTATTTTATATTTTCCTATCTTTTTTACAGGTTTCGCAGGTGATGATCTTCCTCATTTTCATATTGTTCAAAAAAACTATGCCGGGTATCCTCTTTCTCCCTTCACGCATGTAATA
The DNA here is from genome assembly GCA_946885425.1 of uncultured bacterium. Next base: position 2,002 of record CAMPGJ010000108.1, on the reverse strand, counting down.
GGTTCACCTGATGAGCACCACCTTTTAGGGTATTTCTACCGGCCTCTACCATTTCTGTTTTATACAACCATCTCAAGCAACTCTGTCACCAGCGCTTTACCCTTCCATGCTATACAAATCATCCTCTACATCCTGGCTGTATATTTGCTTTACATATTTTATAAACGTTTTTTTTCAGGAAAAATAGCCTTTATTCTTGGAATAATTTTTTTAATACACCCAGCGAACAATGACCTTGGCGCCTATATTGCCGCCCTTGATGAAACATTGTGTCTTTTCTTCGGAGTTCTGACGCTGTTGCTAATAAAAAAACATCCATCTAAAAAGCTGGTGCTGGCGGTTTTTGCAACCATACTCTTTTCTCTTTTCTCCAAAGAAACAGGTGCCGTTTTTGCTGCCCTTGCATTAATCTATTCTGGGTATAAAAAAGCTTTCATTTATACACTTCCTATTTTTCTTGCCATTTCCGCCTATGGTTTATTCAGAATTAATGCAGCACAAAACGCTGTCTTCCTTCTTACTCCAAGCCCAACTGCAAATCTTTCTATGAATGAACATCTTTTTCTTTCTATCCAGATCGCCTTTACTTTCTTCAGAGAAATTCTTTTACCCACAAGATCAGGGATAAAACCAGGGGCTTTTGCCCCTACTTGGCATGACAGTATTTTTCCTGCAATCATGCTAGTTTTGTTTTTTGTTGCCTGTTTTAGCTTATGGAAATTCTTAAAAGTACATAATAAAAAACACCTGGGCACTCTTGGGTTCTTTCTTTGCTGGATACTTTTAGGTATTCCACTTCATTTGCAGTTTATTCCACTTGAGGTCATCTTTTCTGATAGATGGCTATATATAACAGAGATAGGCGTGCTTGGTGTTTTGGGGGCAGCACTTACAAATCTCCCTGCAATAAAAACCAAATGGATTACCCTTGTTCGTATACTTTTCATTGTTATCCTTGTTTTATATGCTATCCAAACCTTAGTGCTGAATTTCATGTGGCTTCATTGGGAGAAATATTTTATTTAAGCTTGAAGATTAATTCTATCTCTTGCATTTCTTTTTCTGACTTTGTACGCTAAGAATATGAATGTCATGGACAAACTTAATTATCTCGCTCTGACCCTTCCAAATGGTCAAACCATTGAGCCTCCGGGCGGAGCACCACGAGGGGGAATTACTTATTTGGGAAAAGTGCTGGGCAATGCAGCAAGCATATTTATGGTTGTTGTTATTATTGCAACACTCTTTTTTATCGTTTTTGGCGCCATTCAGTGGACATCATCAAATGGAGAGAAGGAGAAAATTGCTGCTGCAAGAAAAAAAATAACCTGGGCTCTCATTGGACTTATCGTTGCTTTACTTGCCTACTTCCTTATCAATATCCTCGGAGGGTTCTTCGGAGTTAACCTCTTAAATGTAAAATAACTTCTTTCGTCTGATTAGTTCTGCGTCAGAACACAATACTGCGCCTGACTGCCAGGTAAAGTATTGAACCTGGCGTTTTAGGTCTGACTGGTTCTGCGACCAACCAAAGTTGACCCACATTGATCTATTGACAAGGGTTCAGATTTTCTTTTATGATTGCTATAGAGTTATGAAAAAGATTTTAACAGCAACAACAGGAGCACTTTCCACATTAGCATTTGCACTTCCAGCATATGCACAAAACCTTGACCCTTGCGCAGGCTCTGGTCAATTCAGTAAACTTTGCAAGCTTAATTCAAACAATCTTGGTTCTATTGTAGGAGCAGGTATTGGATTCCTTCTCGCAATAGCAGTTATTATCGCTCTTTTCTTCCTCGTATTTGGCGGCATCCGATGGATGACATCTGGTGGGGACAAAGCAAAGGTTGAAAGCGCAAGAAATCATATCATTGCTGCTCTTATCGGTTTAGTTATCGCATTCTTAGCATTCTTTATCCTTTCTCTCGCACTCTCCATCTTCGGTCTCAGTCTTAACAAGATATCTCTTCCAAAGATCTCAGGTCTCTAAAGCGCCCCC
>CAMPGJ010000107.1 GCA_946885425.1 uncultured bacterium | reverse complement strand
ATTGCTAATTGCTGATTGCTGATTGTCGGATTTCAGATGCCAGATGAACCGAAAAAACTTTATAACTTTCGACTTGATGACTTGAAGACTTGAAGACTTTTACCTATCCCCTAGCTAGGCGGTATAATTGGAGATGTCTTTGGGGAGCCAGTGTTTTATTTTGTTTTCGGGGAGGAGCATGATCCGGCTGGGGGTGAGGCCTTCGACGAATTCTTCGGTGTGACTGACGAAGAGCATAGCTCCTTTATAGCTTTTGAGCGCTTCGAGGATGATCTTTTGGGATGCTACATCCAAATATGTTGTCGGTTCATCCAGAATCAACAAATTATAATTCTGAAGCATGAGCAGAGCTATAGAGAGTCTGGTCTTTTCTCCTCCTGAGAGCGTGCCGACTGTTTGATAGATGCGTTCTCTGAGGAAGTTAAATTTGGCTAAAATAGGACGTATTTGGATCAGAGGCAGACTGCAACGCTCCTGTACCAATTCCAGAATTGTCTTGCTGAAATCAAACGTCTCAAATTCCTGAGAATAGTATCCGATATGCAGATTAGGATCTTTGTGTACGTCACCTGTGTCTTGTTCGATGCGTCCCATCAATATCTTGATAAAGGTACTTTTTCCTGCACCATTGGGACCATAGAGCGCGATACGTTCACCTTTCTGAATAGAAAGTGTAACATCGGTAAGTACATTTTCTTCTCCGCCAAAGCCTTTGGAGATATTGTCGGCCCTTATCGGTATAGAGCTCGTCGGGCGAGGGTCTGGGAGAGTGAATTTGATATAAGCAATTTCTTTTGGCAATTCCGGTAGTGCATCTTTGAGGCGGTCAATCCTTCTCTGGACACTGGCTCGTGCTCTCGCACCCTTCTCAGTACTACCACTAGCCATGTTTTGCAGACCTTTTTTCATACGGGTGATCTGCTTTTGATCATTTTCATATCTTTTTTTGATCATTTCATCATTATTACCTTTCAGGCGGACATAGGTCGTGTAATTGCCTTTATACTCTTCAATCTTTTTGGTATGCGGATTGATCGCCAGGACTTTATCGATGTGGCGATCCAGCAGATTGATATCATGAGAGATAACGATAAGCGTATTGGGATATTCGCTTAAAAACTCCATAATCCACCGTTTTCCCTGGGTATCAAGAAAGTTGGTCGGTTCATCCAGAAGCAGTATCTCAGGCTCGGCTATGATGGCTTTGAGAAGAGCTAGTTTGGTTCTCTGTCCTCCACTCAGAGAACTAGGCTTGGTTTCCAGTTCTGCATTGACCTCCAGTGATTCGAGCATAATCATGAGCTCATATGCTTCTTTTTTTAGTTCAGGATCGATGTAGGTCTGAATATCAATTGCTGCTTCCAGCTGAGGATCATGTTTGATTTCCTGAGGCACATACCCGACCTTACCCATAATCTGGAGCTTACCAGTAGTAGGCTTTTCTTCACCCATGAGAAGTTTGAAAAGAGTAGATTTGCCGGCACCGTTGGGTCCGACAAGTGCTACAGTGTCACCTTTTTGGATGGTAAACCCCGATTCCTCATAGACAGTAAGTCTGGCATAGGAGTACGAGAGATTTCGAGCAATGATCATAGTGTATTATAGCAGAAGTACGAATTTTCCATTTTCCATTTTCTATTTCCTCTTTATTTGACTTGCTGGGAGAATTGGATTACCCTTAAAGAAAGGAGAAATTATGAAGAGACAGGTGGAGAAGAGTAATAAGGCTAATAGCTACGAGAGGAATGGGAGGAAGGATAGGATCGTGAAGTTGGCGTTCAAGCGTGGATTTGAAGCAAAGAAGCAGACTTTGCTTAATATTGGGAAAAGAGATAAATAAATTCAATTGCTAATTTCTGATTGCTGATTTGGTGGACGAGATTGCTTCACTTTGTTCGCAATGACGTGCCTATCCCCTATACCCTAAGCCCCTCTTTTTAGTTTGGTAGGTTTTTTTCTTTTTCTTTCTTCTTTATACTTTTTGGAATCATAGGCGTATGACCCCATTTGGGCAATGTAAATTTGATTTTTCTTCCTGTTAGATATGATAGCTGCTTGGCTATCTGATAGAGCATGTAGGCGATAAATAATAAAATTATGCTGATAAGCGATTCTCCGGAAGACATACAAACATTATAGTCGAAAGTCATAAAGTTATAAAGTCGAAAGCCAATACTGATTTGTTGGATGAGATCCTGAAACCCATTCGACTAAGCTCAGGGCAAATTGCGAGTTCAGGATGACGAATATATAAGTTGTGACTATCCCCTAGACCCTAGCCCCTATCCCCTTCTTCTAGTTGTGCTTGACTATTTTTGGGGATTACAGTATCTTCTCAGGCAGCATGCTAAATCGTATATTTAATAAATTAAGGCTATTTTATATCTCCGCCTTATTCATGGAAAATAAGAGTACTGCCTGGAGATATGGTGTCCCACTAACCATTATCATTTTTCTGATACTTACGAATGTCTTTCTCCATTCGTTCTTAACTGATGTAAGATCTTTTCGTCTTTTAACTCTGGGTGTCATCCTGAGTGCTTGGTTCGGTGGATTTGGTCCGGGAATAATGGCAACGCTTCTGACTGGAGCTTTCGACTATTTCTTCTTTCTCGGAATACAATATCCATTTTTTAGTTTTGACCGTATTTTCTTATCTCTTATTTTTCTTGCTGTTGGTTTTATTATCAGCTTCATCACTGAATCACTCCGCCAGGCCAACCAACAAAAGGATAGCTTTCTGGGAGTGGCCAGTCACGAACACAAAAAACATATCGAGGTCATAAAGAGGTATGCAAGCGTGCTTGAAAAAAAAGCTGAGCGACAAAAAGCAGATCAATTTGCAGATCTCGCTGCAAAAATAAACCGGCAAGCTACAAATGCGACAATGTTAATTGATGATCTACTCGACATTACAAGAATCAGAGAGGGTAAAATCACCTATCGATTTGAAGAATTTGCGATAGATGACCTCGTTAAAGAAATTATAGAAAACCAGAAAAAAGTACTGGACTCACACGCAATACTGTATAAAAAAGAAGGAAGTGCAGTTCATACTGTCTGGGCAGATAAAGGACGTCTGGGACAAGTTCTCACAAACCTGATAAGTAATGCTATAAAATATTCACCAGATGCCGATAAAATCATCGTCACGTTGAAAAACAAGAAGACTACTGTAACGATTAGTGTCAAAGATTTTGGAATTGGTATAGCAAAAGAGTCTAGAAAAAAGATATTTCAGCCATTTTTCCGGACTGACAAAGCTGAAGCCAGCTCAAAAGGTCTGGGTGTTGGGCTCTTTATCGTCCAAAGGATTATCAATAGGCATGGTGGCAAACTGCTTGTAGAAAGTACTCCAAATAAAGGGTCAACGTTTTCAATAGTTTTGAAAATAAAACATTAGGGGGGTCTTACTTCCCTGCCCGCAATGCTTCGCATAGCGATGCAGGCGGGTTACTTCTTATTTTTAGAGGTCTTTTTCTTGGCTAGGAGTTTTGGGGGGGATTTTTTTTCTGTGTGCTTCTTCTCGGTGCTTTTCTTTGTGGTGAGGTAGGCTGGAATGATCAGACCGAAAAGACTTCCGCCAAACAAGCCGAGTAAGCCTGATGCTACTCCGAGAATAATAAACGTATAGTCTTTGGTCAACTTTTTCTTATCAAGAATCAAGTAAGAAAGGACGAGCGCACTAATGACTGAGACATACGCACCCACTTTGAATCCATTTTGATATGCAGAATCAGGAATAAGCGAACCAAGCAAACCACCTACTACAGCGCCCGCAAGGATAACAAACAATAAATAGGCAAGATAAAATCCAAAAGCTTCTTTGCCGGTGCGGGTATACCCAAAATCAGTTAACTTCTTGAACATAGTATTAGTATGAGGGAGAACGAAATATAATGTCAATACT
>CAMPGJ010000106.1 GCA_946885425.1 uncultured bacterium | reverse complement strand
GTATGCGGGTGAAGATTGTTGGTCAGGGAGTTTGGGGGAAGGCGATGTATTCATTGCTTGCGCAAAATGGTGTGGAAGCACCATTCTCTTCCCGGGGTGAACAAATTTCAGATTGTGACGTTGTTGTTCTTTGTGTTCCTACTCAAGCGATTAGAGAATGTCTCGCTCTGATTGCTGATCCGGCTGCTGTCACAATTATTAATACAGCTAAGGGTATCGAAAAGGATACTCATATGCTTCCTTATCAGATTGTTGCTTCAGTGGGAAGTCAGATAAAATACTATTCATTGATGGGTCCGAGTTTTGCTCAGGAAGTTATTGATAAAACTCCCACGTTTGTTAATCTTGGATATTTGCCTGGAAGTGATATCGGAGCTTCTGTAAGTTCTGTAGATCCTAAGGAAGAAATCCGCAACTTATTTAAGACTGATTTTTTTCATGTCCGGTTAAATGAAGGTGTGAAAGCATTGGAAATTAATGGGGCTTTTAAAAATATCTATGCAATTGGCTGTGGGCTTATTGCAGGATTAGGATATGGGTATAATACGAGGGCAATGTTCGTTGCTATGGCGGTAAAAGAAATGGATTCCCTCTTTTCAGGTTTTAGTCTTCATTTGGATAGGTCTGGGCAGGTCGGCACTATTGGTGATTTAATTATGACATGCAGTAGTGAAGAGAGTAGAAATTTTAAATTTGGAACTATGCTTCCAACACATAAAGTAGAAGAATCTTTGAAAGCTTTGCATACTGTTGAAGGCTATAGTTCTATTGCTTCACTTTCCTATTTTGAAACACAAGCAGCACAACAGCTACCTCTCGCCCGTTTTATACAAAAGATTATTACAGAGGATAATCCAGCAAATGTAAAAGCAAATTTTGAAGCCTTTTTTAAGAGTTTGTAAATAATTTATAATGGTTGCATGGTAAGATGGTTGCATGGTTAAAGAACCATATAGCCATTTAGCCATATAACAATAGGGTTATTATATTTCCTCTTACATGACTGCTACTATTTTTTAGCCTGATCTCATGATTTCATGATATAATGTAAATATTGTTCGAGCGTAGTCGAGAACTAGCATCGCTTCTCGACTCACTACGCTCACTCGAAGAATAAAAATTGTATGGATTTGCAAAATACTTTTTATCTTGTGGGGATTATTTTCATGGGACTACTTATTCTCCTGATGGCTATCATGGTGATAATTTTGTTTGTCATCAAGAAACGAATTACTGAGTTTGTGGAGAGAGTAAAAGATATAGTAAGCCACCCAGGAGAAATAGCCGCAAAAATTATTAAGAAGAAATTTGGTTAGAACTAGGTTGTAGGTTGTAGGTTCGATTCTACCCACTACGCACTACCACCTACCCCCTTACTTTGCCGGTGCGGCAAGGACTACGAATCTTTGTAAATCTGCGAAGCCGTCGCAGGTGTAGAGGATTAGAGTCTCTCCTTTATTTTGTGTAAAGACATCCATTTTATTCGGAGCTACGGTCATGGTTTGGGTTACTTTATATGCATGGGTTTTTCCATCTGCTGTTTTAACTTGTATCATATCCCCTTTTGATAACCACCTTATCGGACCAAACCGTTCGATTGTATTATGGGAGTACATTATAATAGGACCTTTCTCCCCTGGTCTGGCTGATACTGTGAGATGCGATGCACCAATATCAGAAACTTGCCATGCACCTCTATTAATCGCTGTTTGTTCAACAGGCATATCAATGGAAACTTTCGGGATGATGAGTTGTGTAGGTATAGGAAAGGTTTTTTCTACTGCGACTACTTTGGGTGTGAAGAACATTAGTTGGACAGTCTGATTAAGATGCCAACCAAGGGAAATAAGAAGCAGTAAAGCGCCTGAAAGGAAAAGAAGTTTGGTTTGAGTAGAGAATGAGTTGAGAGTTGAGACCTGCCTGCTCCGCATAGCTTTAGCGAAGTGGGGAGAGTTGAGAAATGAACGAATGTTAAATGTTTTTCCGTCATTCTGGCGAGGTCCAGAATCTCTCTTCTTTGTTTTCGTGGTTTTTGCGTTAGAGATTCTGGACAAGCCAGAATGACGAGGGCTTTTTGAGGACTCCTTTTTTGTTCTGCGCACTCTTTTAACAGCCTTAGCGGATTTAGATTTGAGTGATGATTTAGCAGTAGCAATTTTTGTCTTCTTCTTTATTTCTTTCTTTGCCATATGTTTAGTATAGGGGAAAATAACGATTAGGGAAATCCTGGAGATTGGGAAAATAAGTCATCAAGTCATCAAGTCATCAAGTCATAAAGTTATAAAGAAATGGGGCTTCTGAAATCTTACATCCGACATCTTACATCTAAGATCTTGCATCTTTTCGGTAGGAGAGGTTCCTGCTCCGATGTTGTAGGTTGGGTTAGTGCGCGGAGTGGATTTTTATTTTCTCAATATCTCTCGTATTTTTAGTAATCCGCTCATCGTAGGTTCTCCCGATAATATCGACTGTCTTTTCTATTTTATTAACTTTCTTTTTCAGATACTGTAAGGTTGTCCTTTGATTCGTTTGTTCAGCTCCTTGCTTCTGCTGTTCAGCTCCCTGCTTTTGTTGTTCATCCGATAAATCTTGCAGTTTAACACTGATAGGAGAAAGTTTCTCATCTAATTTTTTTTCTAATCTCTCATCAATGAGAGATCCGATTGCCAGCAAATCGTCATTTGTTAAGCTCATATGATCTATAATAGTATTTCATCAGAATAGTGTCAACAACGAAATTGTTACAAAATTGTAGTTATTATGGAAAATGACATAAGGAAATCCGGGAGTTATAAAGTTATAAAGTTATAAAGTGTCTCTTTGTAGGAGAGGTATCCTGCTCCGATGTTGTAGGTTGGGTTAGTGCGCGGAGTGGATTTTTATTTTCTCAATATCTCTCGTATTTTTAGTAATCCGCTCATCGTAGGTTCTCCCGATAATATCGACTGTCTTTTCTATTTTATTAACTTTCTTTTTCAGATACTGTAAGGTTGTCCTTTGATTCGTTTGTTCAGCTCCCTGCTTTTGTTGTTCATGTTTGATTGGTTCTAGCTTTTGGTCAATAAGGGACCCAATTGCTAATAAATCGTCTTTTGTTAAGCTCATATGATCTATAATAGTGGTTCATTGGAAAGGAGTCAATAAGGGATTGTTACAAAATTGTAAGACACATCTTACATCTAAGATCTTGCATCTCTCTTGTAGGAGAGGTATCCTGCTCCGAGGAGGAGTGCACCGAGCATTCCCATGAGTGTCATTGCGATAGCTTCAGATGCGCCTGTGTTTGCCATAGCTGTCGCACCAAGTACTCTCTCCGTAGGTCCTGAGCTTGCCGAAGCGACTGGTGAAGTTGATTCGCTTACCCCGCCGATTCCTGGTGTATTTGTAGGTGCCGCAGCCGCGTTTGACGCGGTCGCGGTAGGGTTGGAAGTTGTTGCTGTTGGCGCAGCTGTCGCACTTGCTGTACGTGAACTTGTCGAAGGATTTGTTGTAGGTGTTACTGATACAGATGGTGTAACTTCTTGTGTTGGTGTAGGTGAATTTCCGCCGGTGTTGCATGATGCACCCTCACAAGCCGGAGGCGTAGCTGTAGGTCCTGAGCTCGTCGAAGGAGTTGGACTTTCAGTGATTTCTTCAGTTGGTGTGACCTCAGTTGTTGGAGTAATTACATCGGTTGGGGTGACTTCTGTTGTAGGAGAAGGTGTTATTGTTCCACTTGGGACATCTGTTGGTGAAGGATTACTTGTAGGTGTGACATTTGTATAGTTGCAGCCATTATTATAGATAGCCTGGCCTTCCGCAGTCCAATTCAAACCTGGGAAATTATCATGTGGTGGGATAATATCTCCCCATTCAATATGAGCATCTTTCAGAGCCTCGGCTTCTTGTTCATTTTCCGGGACTGGTCCCTGATGTTC
>CAMPGJ010000105.1 GCA_946885425.1 uncultured bacterium | reverse complement strand
CATCCCGAGGATTTATTTTTTTATTATCTTTTGCATATTTTCCATTAACAGCGACCATAAAATCAGGTAATGTGGGATATTTTAAACTTAAAAACGCTTTTACTGTTTTAACTGTCGCAGGAGTTTCAAATGTTACTTTAATTGTTTGTTTTCCGAGAATGTCTTTAGCTATACCAAAAACCAAAATTTTTATCTCCATAATGTGATTGATTATATCACCACTACCATGCTATTTGACGCATAAAATAAAGTTATAGAAAGTCCGAGTAATGCAAAAGAATAAGATTGAGTTTTTTGATATGTAAGTCCTAATATAAGAGGAGGCACAAATCCACCTAAACCACCGCATGCCCCAACAATTCCAGTAACACTTCCAACAATATCCGGTTTAGCATGCTTACTTATCAAACTAATTATTGCTCCGTTACAACAGCCTAAAAATGCTGCCAAAGAAAGATATGTGATTGTTGTAGTAATCGCAAGTGTTGGCTGGAAAGCAGTAAAAGATGCTAATATTGCAATAGCCGCGAAACCTATTCTCAAAACTTTCTCTCCTCCCATCGTGTCGCTCAGCCACCCACCCAGAGGCCTGGTCAACGTAGCAAGCAGGACAAACCCGGCTGATCTGGCTGCAGCATCCGTAAGAGACAATCCATAAAAAACGTTAAGAAGCACAGGAAGGTATGCTCCGAAAGCAACAAAAGCACCAAAGCTTACTGCGTACATTAAAGATAAATCCCACGTATATCTATCCTTTGAAGCATTACGCAAACTTGTTAATGCAGACTTTGATGTTTGCCAGCGCGGAGAATCTACTCCCCATAAATACAAAACAGCCCCCATTATAAACATAGTACCTGCAACGATAAGAAAAGTGGTCTGCATACCAAGAGTATTTGCGAAAGTAGGTGTTAGAAATCCAGACACCGCAGTCCCGGCATTGCCCATGCTGTATAATCCTAATACCAATCCCCTTTTCTCCGGAGGAAACCATGCTCCAACAAAAGGAATCCCAATAACAAAGGCCGCACCGGTCAATCCCAAAAAGGCTCCTGCTACGAGGAATTCATTATATGAGGTTGCATATGCCAAAGCGATCAGAGGCAATATTGCAAAAAAACAAAGTGCCGAAAAAACTTTGGATCCGCCAAAACGGTCAGTTAAAATCCCAAAAGGAATTCGGGCAAGAGAACCAACCAAAATTGGAACAGCAATCAAAATTGACAACTCTACAGGTCCCAATGATAAATCAGAAGCAATTTTTGGTCCCAAAGGGCCAAGAAGCGACCATGCCCAAAAATTAACAGTTAGCGCAAAAAACGCTATGATAAGAGAAAAGATAGGCATTAAATTGAGGCCTCCCAATCAAAGAAAACAGTATCTTCACGGTATCCGCCTCTCCCTTGTCCGATTTTTTTGAAGTCTTCCACGAACTCAATTGATTTAAGATACTTTGCCATTTTATAGCCATACTTCATTTCACATCTAAGACGGAGTGGTGCTCCGTATTTTATCGGCAGTTCTTCACCGTTCATTTCGTAAGCTAAAATCGTTTGCTTATCATACATATCGCTGAGACGAAGTCCACTGTAATAATATGCTCCATTGGCGTCTCTATCCAAACAATGAAAAATAACGTACTTAACATTCTTTGATGGTTTACACAGCTCCATAATCTTAGCCATTTCCACACCGCTCCACTCAGCAACCGCAGTCCAACCCTGTATGCAATTATGTTTGGTTATTTGGCTTGTTTTATCAAGATTTTTAATTTCTTCCAAAGATAATTCAAGTGGATTTTCGACCAGACCATAAACTTTTAATTTCCAATCCTTAAAATTATTTTCCGTAAGCTCTTCATATTCAGAAGTTTTAGGTGGATAACCGTTAACACGGAAGAATGAGGAAATATCTTTTTTGGTGTAATATTGCCTTGAACCCATCCATCCGAAAAGAAGTCTCACTATTGGTGTATAAAAGCCGGTCAAGATAAATCGGAGCTTTACCTGGTCTTTAAGAGTAAAAACTGATGCCCAAGCATTAAATAGCACTAAAAGAATTAAAGCGGTAATAAAAAATTTTAATGCTACGACGAAGTCAACCTCTGTATTTCCAAATGTAAATTTTTTGACACTATCAACGAAATGCAATCCCAGGGTCATTACCAAGTGGATCATAGCGAATACGGAATAGCCAACCATTCCCAAAAAATGCAAGCTTCTCGCGACCTGTCTTCTATTACCGAATAATTTTAAAAATCCGGGAAAACGAGCGACCAGTGCTGGTGACATTGCAAGACCCGTGATTATCATCATAGGTGAAAGAATAAAAATCACCCCTGTGTACGTTAACTGCTGCAGTGCATTGTATGGAGTATAAATTGATGATGGTGGAGGGATCTGAAGCGTCATGTAACTTATCATTGCATCAATAGCCCTTGAAAAAATTCCAATATCCGTAGGGATAATTCTTATCCAATGGCCTGAAATTAGCAAAAAGCTGACGTATATAAATCCTGTTATACCCCAAACAATTGCTGTAGCAAAATGCCAATGCCTTCCCGCTCCTAAATTATGGATTCCTCCCGGCAAAGCAAGAGGTCCTGGATCCTCAGGTTCATCTAATGCCGTCCACAACCTATCTTTTGGCATTATTTTTTTGCCAAACTTCAACCAATGATTATCAGCTGTCGTATGGTCTGTCCAATATAATTTGGGATGGTCGTAAAGGATCTGGATACCGCTTCTAATGAGCAGCACCAAACAGAAGAGGTTAATAAAATGAGTGATAACTATTATTGGAGGAAATGATTCCATACCTTATCAGTATAAGAAAGTAAAATAAATTTTACAAATGATCTAAATCACTGCGCAACCAGAAAATAAATCAGAGGACTAAAAATTACAAATTTTATTCTAAATAATTTTCTTTCCTCTGGTCAGAACACCCCATCGTTCAGGTTTTTCATGCATCCAATATCTGTTCACTCGGGGTACGCCATGATGAAGAGGGACGGGAGTAATATTTTTAATGCGTCCAGCATCAGTCCATTCTTCAATATTCGCTAACTGATGCTGTCGAGGCAGAGGTATCCGTCCCTCCACGACCAATTGCCCGTCAAAACGATTTTTGTATTCCTCAGGTTGCACTGAAAAAGCTGGAATTGTAGCCGCATAATCCTGAGCCGAAAGTCCTAGTTCCTTGTGAAACCCATATCGGCATAACAAGTCAATCTGCACCTCTCGTTCTTCAGCCCAGACGGCTAACTCCTCTTCAATTGGATTCTTCTGTATTCGCTCTGACATACTTAATTCCTTCCCTTGCCCGGTTCAAACCACCGTTTAGTTATAGAATCACGAATCTTTAGGTAGACTTCCTCACCCTCAGCCATATTATAGTTTTGATGCTTCCGTTTTTTTACACCATACTCAGAAAGAACATGGTGAATGTCCGGCTCGACATCCTGTTTTTTCAAACAACTTTTGGCACATTCAAGCATGCAGCCATCCAGCACAATTATTTTTCTACCTGATTTCGCTACCTTAACAAGAGAAGGAACATCACCCCCAACACCTGCAATACATGACATTTCTGCAACGCCTTCACGATCCAGACGCAACGCCGTATCATTTGCCATCTGCGCCGCGCTTGAACACCCAGAACATGAATATATCAATGGTTTCTCCCTTCTATGTTCTATACTCATATTTGTAAATCTTCTATCGGAAATCTTACTCTTCAAAAAAAACAATTTCTGTGATTTTAATCAATGTCACTAGACCATTCACTGATATATCCTCGGACTATGTTACGTCTCACCCGAAAGGGTACTTATAATCTCACAAAATATGAAGGGCAAACCAAAATTTTGAGCTTAGATAAAAACATGAAATTTATTATTATGGCCACCGATCAGATCGGCTATATCCCCTCCTCGGGGCTATAACATGGA
>CAMPGJ010000104.1 GCA_946885425.1 uncultured bacterium | reverse complement strand
ACACCAAATCTATATCTGGGAGGACAGTATAAAATAAACAGCGTTACTATTCTTAAGAGACTCGGTATCACCGCAATTGTCAGCATGAGGATGAGAGAAGTTCCTTATCGCGATATGCTGACAGATTTTCATTTATTGCACCTTCCCACACCGGATAGACATGCTCCAACTATGGCTGATTTAAAAAAAGGAGTATTTTTCATAGAAAAAGAAATCAAGAACAATGGCAAAGTATACATCCATTGCCGTGCAGGGGAAGGGCGTGGACCCACGATGGTTATCGCATATCTTATTTACTCAGGCATGCTCTACGATGACGCCGTAGCCCTGATAAAAAAAGCCAGAACCTTCATCGATCCAACGCCACCACAAGTAGAGAGATTAAAGGAATTCGGAGAATGGGTAAAAAATAGAAATTAGGGTTTCTGCACTGTGCTAGGATGAACAGCTATTTTTTTTCGTCCCAAGATAAATATAACCAATGCCGCAAGTATTCCCGGAATCATAAGTAAATTTAAGTTGACCCAGCCGGAGTTAAAGAGCAGACTACCTGCAAAAAAAGAAGCTGACATTTGCGTAAGCACGATAGCAAAATCATTTATTCCCTGAGCTTTAAAACGCTCCGAGACCCTATATGTATGGGGGAGAAGAACAGTAGATGTGGTAAAGAGAAAATTCCAGCCTATACCCAAAAATACAAGCGCACCCCAATACGCTATCATACTTGTAAAACTTACTCCCAACATTACAGCCATAAAAAAGCTGAAGAGTCCTGCTGTTATCACTTTTAATGGGCCAAAGCGTGTTATCAAGCTTCCGGTAAAAAGTGATGGAAGGAACATAGCCATCACATGACTTTGTAAAATAAAAGCAGTATCATTCAGGCTGAAATGAGACATCTTATGCAAGAAAATAGGTGTCGCTGTCATAATACACACCATCATGCCAAATCCCAATGCTCCTCCCAGAACGGCAAGCATATACCCTGGCTGAAATACAATCTGAGATAAGGATCTGTCTTTTTCACGCTTTATTTCCTCCTTTATAATTACGTCTTTAAAAAACAAAAGTATAATTGCTGCTAAACAAAATATGAATGAATACAAAAGGAATGCTCCGGCATAATGTGGGAGTGTATATAAATCTTTTGTGTGCTTCACGATCTCAGGACCGGTAAACCCTGAGATAACTCCTGCCAGAAGGATAAAGGATACCGCTTTACTCATAGCATGCTTTGGCACTGATTCCAACGCCGCAAACCGGTATTGCTGCAAAAAAGCCCCATTTGTACCCAGAAGAAATACGGCAATGCAAAAGAGATTAAAATCGCTTTTGGTTAGTGCATAGGTAGCCAGTAGCATGGATAATGCTGCTGCACCGGTAGACAACAAAAACCCCTTTTTCCTTCCGATTCTTTTCATCAAGAGAACGGCAGGAATTGTCGCCACAGCCACTCCGCCGAACATCATGGTTGAAGGCAATGTAGCCAAATTGGCAGAAGGAGCAATCTCCGAGCCGATAAGCCCACCTGTCAGAAAAACAATACTCGCCGCAGACATCCCAATCACCTGACAAATAGAAAGAAGATAGACATTGCGGGGTAGACGAAAAAAAGAAGCTTCCACTGATCAATTATACAGTATTAAGAATAACAGTCACAGCGATACAAATGATCGAGTGCCATATTATGTTTATTGATATGTGATATTGCTTGTATCTATTTCAATAGTTAAAGAGCATACTTACACAAGCTCAAGTATATGGTTAAAAATACAAATATCTACAGAACAACAGCAAGAATAATTGGAATAATATATGTCCTTGGATTTGTTGTAGGCATAGGAGGAGAAATGCTTATTAAATCGGTCCTTGATGCACCCAGTCATCTTTCTCTCGTTTCAGCAAGTAGTGTGACTTTAGCAATTGGTGCCTTGCTTTGGATGATGGCAGCTATTTGGGACGCGCTTCATGGAGTCTTAATGTTCCCAATTTTAAAGATGCACAATGAGCGTTTAGCTGTGGGTTATCTTGCATTCAGAATTATGGATGCAATGTTTATCTCAATCATGGTTCTCTTTATATTACTGCAAATTCCTTTATCTGGTGAATATCTAAAAGCAGTTGCTCCGAACATAACCTATTTCCAATCATTAAGTACGTTATTAACACAAGCGCAGCTTTATGCATATGATATGGGCATGTTAACTCTTGGAGTGTCTGGTCTGATACTCTGCTATGTATTGTTCAAAGCTAAATTAATACCAAAAATCTTAGCAATCTGGGGCCTCATAGGATACGCCATCATTTTTCTTGGAATGGCATCTGAAATAATGGGTTCAGGTTTGAGCCTAGTCTCTTCACTTCCGGGCGGACTATGGGAATTATTTATTGGTTTTTGGTTAATCTTCAAGGGATTCAACCCATCTGCATTCTCACATCTCCCTACCAAAACTGAAAATTAATTCCTCAACATTCTAATTAAAGCCTTTTTTTCTCTTTCAATTCCAATTTCTATGAATCATTTCGGATAAAAAATTAAAAACTGAAGGAGGACTTTAAACTTAGGCTAAAAATTGATATACTACTTATGGAAATTCTAGGATTTCCAATTTGGTGGTCCCGCTCAGCGGGATCATACCAAGTTTAACTTGGTGGTTGTAGCTCAGTGGTAGAGCGCCAGCTTGTGGAGCTGGACGTCGCGGGTTCGAATCCCGTCATCCACCCATAATCTTGTAAAATTTACAATAAATCATATTATTACTGTATGGCTACAATAAATTCTTGGATTAACTTCAATGGTAATGCTGAAGAAGCATTTACTTTTTATAAATCTGTTTTTGGTGGAGAGTTTGCGAAGGTGGTGCGTTTCAAAGATATCGCCAGTGATGAATTCCCCGTCGCGGAAAAAGAAGAAAATAAAATAATGTATATTTCTTTACATATCGGTATCAACACTATGTTGATAGCCAATGATGTTCCTGAGGTTCTGGGGCGGGTAAATGAGCAGGAAAATCGAAGCAAAATTTTGGTAAGTACGGAAAGTAAAGAAGAGGCGGAAAAATTATATGATGGTCTCTCTAGCGAAGGAGAAGTAGAAGGACCTATGGGAGACAGTCCATGGGGCTCATATGCGGGTATGTTTCGAGATAAATACGGTATTGAGTGGATAATTGAATTCTCTCCTAATAAATAGTTCTTCAAAGTCACATAACTTCTATAACCTACCCAACAAATGATGAAAATACAAGAACAAATCGAAGAGTATATTACTAGCCATCCTGAACCAAAGCGTAGTGATATGCAGGAGTTGCACCTCATCATTCTGGAAGTGATGCCTGCGTGTAGATTGTGGTTTTTGGATGGTAAAAACAGTGAGAATAAAGTTGTTTCTAATCCTAATATCGGATATGGATCCCGCATAATACAGTATGCTGATGGAAAAACCAAAGAATTTTATCAAATTGGGTTAAGTGCAAATACAACCGGAATCTCTGTCTATATTCTTGGTATTAAAGATAAAGCATACTTATCCAAAATATATGGGAAAGAATTAGGTAAGGCAAGCGTGAGTGGGTATTGCATCAAGTTCAAAGCATTAAAAGATATAAACATTGCTGTACTTCAAGCAGCAATACGGGATGGAGTGACGGCTCAAAATGTAAAAAGTTAGTTTATGCGACGGCCCAGGCTTGGATCAGTACTAGTACTGCCAACACTCCAATAGCGGCAAAGATACGGTTTCTTTTATTGCTCATATTCTTCGTTGCAAACTCATATATGGTAGCCAATCCGAAGAGCACGCTTCCGGCAAAAATAAAATCTCCTCCCGTCCAGGGTGCTTTCGTCAGTAGGGGAATCATAAGAATCCCAGCTACTACGATGGCCCATACACGCAATCTTTTTGTAATATTTCTTTTCATAATTATTTAGACAGTTAAATCATTCTCTGATTTTAGATCTACAGCATTTTGGAAGAGTTTCTGAAATATAGCAGCAGCAGTGGCGATAAC
>CAMPGJ010000103.1 GCA_946885425.1 uncultured bacterium | reverse complement strand
CCTTAAGAATGAACACGAATCATTGACTGATTTAGAACAAAAATATTTATTTGATATGGATACATATAAGATTCTCAAATCTTTTTTGTATAATCCGAAAAATATGAACAAAATTTCTTCTATCTAATTGCTGAAGATTAAATTGGTAAATTTGAAGGAAGAGAAGATCCTTTTAAATATTGGAGAATCTTCGATCGAGGCTTTACCGCCATTTTTTTCGAGCGTTACCTCAAACACCCATCCTTCATTTTCAACTGAAATGGTATTGCTAAAAAATACGCCTTGTTTACCTCCTAGCTGAGCAGGCAAATATCCTTCTGCTTGACCTATAGATTTTAGTCTCTGAAGAAATGCAGCATATGCTCCCGCATCTGTTTTCTGATTATAAATTTTTATCGAAAAGTATCCATCATGAATATACGTACAATTTGCACAGGGAAGTGGTTCAGGAGAGAAAGCGATAAACATTTCGTCATGAGATTCTTTGGGTGTATATTCTTCTTTATACCAATCTTCCGGATAAGTTAAAGAAAAATTATATTCATCATTTGAATACTCTTCCCATGAATATGGTAGAGATTCCGGTTCCATTGATTGGGTACTGGTAGGAGAAGTTTCAGATGACGGATTAAGATTTAGTACAGAAGCGGGTGGTACTTCTTTTGCTTTTTGTGTGGCTATTCCTCCTGTTACGAGTAATACGATTACAATCGCAACGCAAATATAAAGAGCAAGATATTTGGTCTTGTCATTCATAGACAAATTGTATCATAACTCTCAACCTAACCCTCTCCCAAAAGGGAGAGGGAAGGTGAGAATTTTTAAGGAAGAAAGCTTTCTTATTCTACGATAAGAGTACCTTTCATACCCATTTGCCTGTGTGATCCTACACTGCAGTAGAATTCGAATGAGCCTGTTTTATCAGGAGTAAATTCGACAGTAGTTTTTGCTCCTGCATCAATTTTCTCTGTTTTAACATTAAACTCATCGATAACAAAGTCATGGACACCCTCGGTGTTGTTAAAAGTAATTGTTACTTTTTCGCCTTTTTTGACTTTTATTTCATTTGGCTTAAAGTAGAACATGCCACCTTCTACAGCAATTTCCTTTACTGCGCTAGCTGATGCATCTACAGTAGGTTCCTGAGCTGTTGATGGCTGAGGCTGCTGTTGCATAGCTACTGGTTCTTTTGGTGTTGTCTGTGATGACCAGACCATCCACCCTGCTGCTGCGATAACAACAACTGCTATAATCAGCATAGGACTAAATGACTTTTTATTTGTAGTAGTATTTTCTTGATTTTGATTTTCCATTTTTTCTCACCCCCTTTCAACTCTCAAACTCTAGATATAAGATTTAGGATTTAAGACTAAAGAAGTACGTAATCTTCTTACATCATATATCTTATGTCCTACATCTATGTTATTTCCCTGGACCCTGCTGTCCGCCTGGTCCTCCCATTCTGAACATTGGGTTCAGTTGAATATTTTGGGAATCAATTGATCCATCAGAATTTGGTGTTCCAAATGCTGCAATGGTATCTCCGTTTTTTAGATCTGCTTTGGAAGCGGTATCAGTCTTGCTGATCGTTGTTTTATTAGTCACATTTATGATTTTGCTGCTCCCATCAGAAAGTTTGATAGTGATACTATTTGTATCAACATTTATAATCTCTCCAATATTTGCGCCGCCGCCAAATCCACGTCCTCCAGTTCTGCCGCCGTTTTCTCCCCGTACCATCATCATCTGACCTCCCTGAGCATTTTGACCATAGCGGAAGTTACCATTTCTTTCTCCCGGTTGTGATTTTTGGTATTGCATGCCCCCGTAAAATCCGGCTAAGCCAACAGCTATTCCAACAATGACCATCAGAGTTATATGTTTTGGATTTTTCATTTTTTCACTTGTCATATATATTCACCCCCTTTTAGAGTGTCTTGCCCGCTGAGCGGGCTTAGAGACTCTTAAATCCGCCGCTCAAGTGCTCTTCAAGCCGTGTACGAATAGTACTGAAAAGGCCTGAAGTAAGCTTAGGCGGACTTCTTCAATTTATTATTTTCTCTACTCATAACGTAAAGCCTCAATCGGTTGTAAGTTTGCTGCTTTTTGAGCGGGATACCAACCGAAGAGAATACCAATTCCTGCTGAGACGGTAAATGCCAAAAGTACAGATTGGGGTGATATGACAAAAAGCGCACCCATCGCCGTGGAAAAAATATATGAAATTATAATGCCCAGGAAAATGCCGATGATTCCTCCGCTAAAAGTGAGCAAAATCGATTCAATCAAAAATTGTGTGATAATTGTTTTTTTCTTTGCTCCAAGCGCTTTTCTCAAACCTATTTCCCTTGTTCTTTCTGTGACTGTAACGAGCATAATGTTCATAATACCAATACCTCCCACAAGAAGCGAAATGGCTGCTATACCTGATAGTAATGTGGTAAAGGTGCCAGTTGCTTGTGATGCCGTGTTGAGAATATCTTGTTGGGAGAAGATTGAGAAATCAGCTTGGGTTGGATCATTGAGCTTGTGTCTTGCCAAAAGAAAATATCCTACTTCATTTTGTGCATCTGTCATTATTTCTGCGCTTTTTGCTTCCAGTGCTATTGTGTTGAGATGGCTCTGTCCAAAAAGCTGCCTCTGAGCTGTGCTAAGCGGGACATATGCGAGGTTGTCTTGATTTTGAAATCCTGTTCCGCCTTTTGCCGTGGTTACACCAATAACGCGCAGAGATGTACCATTCGCCCGTACTGATTGCCCGATTGCTGTTGCGCCTTCCCCGAACAAATCTGAAACAACCTGAGGTCCCAGCACAATAACTTTGTTCATAGCGTTAACATCTTGTTCTGTAATAAAGTTGCCTGATTCAACTGTCACCTTATGCACATCGGGGTAAGCCGATGTTGCGCCGATAATCTGTATGTTAGTATTATTTCTCCCCGCTGTTATTTGTGTGCGGCCTGACACCTCGGGTGAAACACTTTTAATAGTAGTAATTTGTGGTGAAGTTTTGATGGCGTTAGCATCGTCATTGGTGAGTGTTGTTGCTCCTCCTGCAGCGCCACGGATTGCTCCTTGAGCTTGGCTTCCCGGCATGACAGTTAATAAATTTGATCCCAGTGATTGTATCTGGTTCTGGATTGATTGTTGTGTTGCCTGCCCGAGCGATACCAGCGCGATTACACTCCCGATACCGATAACTATACCCAGAACTGCGAGTCCAGTCCTTAGCTTGTTGACAGTGAGTGTGCTTATACTTTCTTGTAAAGTCTCTAGAATATCCATTACTTTAAATTTTCCATTTTCCATTTTCCATTTTCCATTTTCCATTTGCCATTTGTTTTCAATTGTCCAATTTTTAAATTTATAAATCAATGGAAAATGGAACCTGGAAAATGGAAATAGTTTATTTTTTATTCACCTTGTCGCTCACTATTTTTCCATCCCGGATCATAATTACCCGTTTTGCGTGAGCTGCGATATCCGGCTCATGGGTGATCATGACAATTGTATGGCCCTCTTTATTTAGCTTTTTAAAAATACCCATGATTTCATCTGCTTGAGCTGAAGCGATATTGCCTGTGGGTTCATCTGCTAGCAGAAGTGCAGGATTCATGGCTATTCCACGGGCAATCGCAACACGTTGTTGTTGTCCACCTGATAATTGATTTGATGTATGTTCCATTCTTTCATCAAGCCCAACCATTTTTAAGTACTTTGTCGCTTTTTCTAAACGCTCTTCTTTTGATATGCCTGCATAACGCATGGGAAGCATGACATTTTTTAGGGCTGATGTGCGGGGAAGGAGATTAAATGCCTGAAAGATAAATCCTATTTTTTTATTTCTTATATCAGCTAATTCATCATCGCTAAGATTTTCAACATTTTGACCATCCAAAATGTAGGTGCCGTTGGTTGGTGTATCAAGAGCCCCCAGAATATGCATCAGAGTTGATTTACCCGACCCTGAAGGTCCCATGATCGCCACAAATTCACCTTTTTTAATTGAAAAAGATATTT
>CAMPGJ010000102.1 GCA_946885425.1 uncultured bacterium | reverse complement strand
GCTCTAAACCTAGTAGACTCCGGGAATCAAATAGCTTCAGATTCCGGGGTGTTTTGTGGGTGGGGGGGAGTAGGATTTAAAATTTTAGTTTGTTTCTTAGGTACCAGAGGGATTTAGATAGTTTTGGATGGGAATCTAGATAGAGGTAGAGTTGGGTGATGTAGTCGCGGATGTAGGGTTTGAGACCACTTTTTACTGAGATGTGGACTGTCTCTGTCATTTCATTGGATAATGCAAGTTTGTATGAGAATGGACCTGGGGCATAGTTATATGCGTGTAAGCCTTTCTCTAACAGGAATCGCGAATTGAACATATGCAAGGTTATCCCTAGTTTCACTTTATGGTTGTTGATGGTGTCAGAAGCGATATCATCAATATTTTTTTGTCCCACGATATACCCATAGGCGACGCCATTATCAATTAATAGATAGGTACAGGCAAGAACACCATATTTTTTACTTACTAAGCTCGTTAAGATGAGGTCTCCTTTATCTGCCGATTTTTTGATGAGCTCTTTTTGGAATGAGGTGTAAAATGGTGAATCAAACATACCTCTTCGTTCTTTTCTCTTCACCCATTTATCTGTATACAGGACGATCAAATCATCCAAAGAGGCAAGAGCTTGCTCTGCATTTTCAGCAACCTTCAGGGACAAATCATCTTCTCCGAAGGCTCTTATTGTCCGTCTGTATGTGTAATTCATTGTTTTACCGAAGTAAGAAAGTGGGTCTTTGTTTTCTTTTCGGGCCTGTTCCAAATTAAATTGAGGACAGAGCTCTTTCCGTACAGAAAATCTAAACTTATTTTTTTTGAGAAAATTGATAACGAAGTCCGCTTCTTTTGCATTAAAATCATTGAAAATAATATCTTCACTTTTTTGAGTTTTTTGTAAAAACAGTAAAAGAGATGAGAGGAAATATGCTTTTTCTTTTTCTACGACTACCAAACGGTTCTCTACCATTCTAGCCTGGTCCTTTAGTGGTTCACCATTTGTACCAATATGATATGTGTTTATATACCGGGAAAATTGTCTGTTCGTTTCTTTTACGATCAACGCAATGCCCACAGGTTCATCCTTTTTAGTCCCGACAAAGAATATATAATCAACAACATCTTTGTACGTATTAATCCACGTTTCGACCCAATCCCACCTGGTAGTTAAACCGGAAGTTTTCCGTTTTTTCTCTACTTGAAGCCACACTTTTTTGGCTTCTGTAAGGTCATCTTTTGTGAGTAAATAATAATTGTTTTTCATAGGTTTATAGAAATCTTATAATTTTTTCTTTTGCCCAGAGTGTTCTATAGATGATGTGAGCTATGGCTGAAATTCCCAACGTACGGGCGAGTTTCCGGCGGTTGTTATGCTTGTCCAGGATTTCCTGGAAATCGGCTGGGTCATCGGCAATAAGCTCATAAATTGGAGGAAGCCACAGATTGGGAAAAAATCTATTAAGAATACGGTCAAGTTTATTTTTGACAATGTTGATGTTGGCTTCACGGTATTTCATGAGCCACTCAAAACTTTCGTATGAAAGATACGCGAGTAAATCCGTGTTCTTCTTCCGTTTCTCTTGATAGGTAGAGAAGATTTCCTCCCATTCTCCCTTTTGTTCGTCAATAAGCTCACAAAGAACCATACAGTCTTCAATAGCTGCTGATACTCCCTGTCCATAAAAAGGTAAGACTGTGTGAGCAGCATCTCCTATCAGAACGCCAAACCCTTTATAGTACCAAGGGTCGGTTTTCATGGTGTTAAAGCGGCTCTGTGGGTTTTCTATTATAGCTTTGACAAATTGTGGGTACACAGGCTTGAGCATCGGAAATTTCTTTTTCAAAAATTGCGTAATTGCTTCTTTTGTCTGTAGTTTTTCAAAGCTGCCAGGGCCATGTTCCGGTAACACCAGAATGGCACAAAAAGAACCATCCATATTCGGAAAAGCGAGAACAAGGGCATCTTTTGCATGTACAAAATTTTCTGTTACTCCTTTCCAATTAATTTTCGTTGCCAGAGCTGCTGGGATTATGGCTTGTTTGTATGTCCAGGCAAAGATATCACGCTCGAATTTGGCGCTCTGTCCCTCCTGAAGCAGCGGTCTAACCCGTGAATTTACCCCATCGGCACCGATGACTATTTCAGCAGGGATAGTCGTAATTTTTTTCGTTTTCAAGTCTTGGATGGTTACGGTTTTCTTTCTCCTATCAAGTGAGATAAAGGATGTTTCAAAGTGAAAGGTTATCTGAGGATAGGTAAAGGCTTCTTGTAAGAGTACCCGAACTAGATCAGGGCGCTCTACAACATATTGTGGTTTTTCAACCATGTCATATTTCGTATACACCGTACCGTAGGAAGAATGTGCAGCGCTGCCCTCCAGGATCTTCATAATCGGTTTGACCACATGCCATAACTTTGCTTTTTTATAGGTATCAATGCCACGGTGATAAAAGGTCAGGTTGAAGGATCTATTCGAAGCCTCTTCAGATTGTTCGTCTTGGCTGAATTTTTCATATACATCCACTTTATATCCACGCTGAGCCAGCCCGATAGCCATAAGCGTACCTGCCATACCTGCACCAATGATAACTATTTTTTCTTTTTTCATTTATTCCTCCTTATTACATTGAATGAAAACGCCAGCAGTTGTAAAGCTGCATCCAGTCCGATATATCTGGCCATTTTTTGCTGCCTCTTGAATAAGCTTAGCTCTTCAACATACGGTCTGTTGCCATGGGCGACAGACATAAAGATTGGCGGTACCCAAACCATAGGTAAGAATTTGCTCAAAAGTGTATCTGCTTTCTTTTTGAGTAGATCATGCAAAGAACGGCTTTTATCCCGCAGTTCCTGAAAGTTTTCTTTAGATAACTGAGCGAGAATATCAGTGTTTTTCTTGCGCTCTTCCTGGTACAGTGGGAATATCCTGCTCCAATCTGCCTTCGGGGTTGAGAATTGATCAATTAGTTTGCAAAGAGACATGACGTCATCAAATGCGGCATAGGTTCCTTGTCCGTAGAATGGTATGCAAGCGTGAGCTGCATCACCGATGAGGACTAAGAAATCACCGCTATACCATGGTTTTGTATTCAGTGTAGCGAATCTTCCTGTCGGGTTTTCTACAAGTGCTTTAGTCATTTCTGGAAATAGCGGAGCAAGATCATTGAAATTATTTTTTAGGTACTCCCCTACTTTCTTATCCGATGTTAGTGTGGCGAGACTGTTTTTACCTTCGAGATTGAAATTTAACATTAAGGTAAATGAACCGTCATTATTTGGGAAAGCGAGAAGCAGGGAGTCTTCACGTGGCCATGCATGGGTTTTTTTGAGTTGGAGACTCAATTTTTTTGCCTGTTCTTTGGTGATGTGGGCTTCTTTATAACCCATGGACTCGTATGTGAGTTCATCCTGGAAGGAGCTCGAGCGACTGACAGGATCTCCTGATGGGGTTCTATCGCTACGCTCCAGAATGACAGCTGCTTGTATTTCTTTTCTTACCATTGAGTGAATGCCGTCTGCGCCGATTACAATTTCGGCAGATACAGAAAAGGTTTTTTGTGTACCTTCTTTTTGTAAAGTTATAGATTTTTTCTTCTGATCGATGGCGACCGCGCGGGTGTTGAAGTGGATGTTGATGCCTGGCATCTTTTCTATGATGTCGAGCAAGGTGCCATTGAATACATTTCTATGGACGGTATACAAAATGCCTGTTTTTTGCGGGTCGTAGGTTTGCTGTTCTAGTCCATGGACAAAATTGCCTTCTACCATGACACCATTCTTTTTTACTTCATTCCAGATGCCCATTTGCTGCATGAGTCTGACTCCCCTTCCATAGAAAGTGAGGTTAAATGAACGGCCTGAATCATATGGATTTTTACGTACGTCAGGACGGGATTCGTATATATCTACGGAGTAACCACGCTTTGCCAAATTAAGCGCCATAAAACAGGCCGCAAGACCAGCCCCGATAATTACTATCTTGTTATTTTTCTTGCTCATAGAGGCTATTATACTACAGTTATAGGTCTAAAGTCAAG
>CAMPGJ010000101.1 GCA_946885425.1 uncultured bacterium | reverse complement strand
CTCTACTTGCCTTAATTACTTTATGTGCTAAAATATTTAGGAGACGTGACAAATAAGTTATGAGAAATAATCTATGGATCAAGATATAGAAAAAATCATTTCATTGCATATCCAGTTAAAAAAGGCGCTATTTGAACCTGAAAAATCGAAAGATATGGCTGTGGGAGCTGATGGGAAACAAGCTATTGAAAAAAGAGTAGGCACATTTTTACAGTATCATGTGCTTTTCTTTCTGGAAAAACATCCAAAAAGTACGCTCACAGAAATTGCTAATTATGCTTGCGGCACCCCTTCTTCTACGACACAGTTGATCGAACGATTACATAAAGCTGATCTCGTGGATAGAAAAGTAGACAATAAAGACCGCCGAATAATCCGTCATTCCTTGACAAAACAAGGTGCATTCACTGTAAGTGAAATTAAAAAAGGAAGAATTAGCCAAGCAAAAAAAATATTTTCTAACTTAGATGATACTGATAGGAAAGAGCTTATCCGGATATTGGAAAAATTATTACATAACGTGGATAGCTCCAACAGGTAACAATTGACTAATTATCTATTAACTTCGTGGGTTCTGCACACGCACTCTCGTTTGAGGTTGAGGTTTTTCTGATCTTTTGCGTTCCTCTTCAGGCGGAGCTTGCTGAACTTCCGCGCCTTCTTTTGCCCGCTGACCCTTTTCAGCCTTCGCCTCTTCAGAAGTATAATTATCCTTAGTGTCTTCAATCTCAGACTTTACACTCTGAATCAACTGCTCCACGCTATCTTCACTCATCCATTAATAATAAACGTTCTCCAACAAATTAGCAATCAGAATTTCTTATTAATTCTGAAACTCAGCACCACTATTTGAAAATCATTGCTGAGTGGTATACAATCTATATAGTACTATGACCAAATCCAAACAGCCCAAAAATTTATGGCAGAAATTTCTCGGCCTTCATGAACATAAAAAATATTTAGAGTTTTTCACTGCGCTTCTTAGTATTCCCGTCTTGGTAACAGTAATTATTCTTAATCTTAATACGCTAAAAAATACAAATAAAAATGCTGAACCTACTAATACTCCTACCAAAGGAGGTTTCTTTTCGGCTCCTATAGAAAGTGAACCAACAACACCAACTGAAGTATCAGTAACCCCTTCGGCACCTTGCAAAAAAGAGCTTGGTCCAGTCAATATAGATTCACCAGAAGAAGGAGACACTATTATGGATAACCCAGTCTCTGTTGTTATCAATTACGACGATGAGGAATATTGTGCTGCTGTATGGTCATATCGAATCAACGGCAGCAGCTGGTCTGAATACGATAACAAATCAATTGCTTTATATAATTTGCCTCAGGGAAAAGTGAAATTTGAACTAAAAGTAAAAAGTGTCGTTTCCAAAGAAGAAACAACACTAACAAGAAATTTTACTTATAAGGGAACTAGTACTGCAGTAACACCTACTCCAACGGGGAGTGAACAAGATCAACTAGGTACATCAACCTCTGCCCCAACACCAAACTAGGGTATAGGGGCTAGAGGATAGGGGATAGAAATTACCCTTTACACTTTGCCTCTAAATTTATGAAAAACAAACTATACAATCTACTCAAATTCTTCATTGGTTGGCCATTTACTGTTATAGCATTCATTTTTATAGCCAAACTTATTGCACCTCAGGCAGATACACTGCTTTCAATGAGTAATCACATGAATATGACCTTACTTATCTATGGCATACTCTGCTTTGTCATATTTTACTTTCTTAGAAGCTATATTTGGCATAGGCTCATCCAAGGACTAGGTCATGAAATTCCATTTAAAAATTCCTGTTATATGTGGGCTATATCAGAACTCAAACGGTATATACCCGGAAGTATCTGGTCATTTATGGGGCGGACTATTATTTTCTCTGAAAAAGGAGTGAACAAAAAAGACACAGCTAAAAGCCTTATTATTGAAGCCGAACTTTTCATTATTGGAAGCGCCATATTATCTGTTTTAGCCCTGCCGTTTATCTTCCCGGGCTTCCAACTACAATTCACCACACTATCCGGCTTCCTAGTCACAACCTCATTAGTAATTCTCCTCACCCTCTATATCTTCTCAAAACGCATCCTTTCAATTCTCAACTTTCAACTCTCAACTCTCAATTTCATCTTCCCATCTTATCCTCCTGCAGAAAATCTCCTCCTCATCCTTATTAGTACTGCTGCGTTATTTTTCTTCGGTTTAGGTAACTATCTTGTCATTGGTTCCTATCTTCCACTTCATCCGCAAATGATATTGGAATTAACAGGATTTTTTGTTCTTTCATTCCTTATTGGTTATCTTTCCATTCTTACACCTGCAGGTTTTGGTGTACGGGAAGGAATGATGATTTATGGATTAACAAAGATAACTACAGCTAGTGTTGCAGCATTTGCTTCCATATTTTCACGTATTACATTAATTCTTGCTGAAGTACTATTTATTATTTTGGCATTCCTCTGGCATAAAGGTACTGTCATTGCGAGGAAGAATGACGAAGCAATCCCATCCACGAGATTGCCGCGCTCCGCTCGCAATGACATAGTAAAGATTGAGGGTTGGCTCGCAAAACATCCTCATGAAATGATTGTCGGTTTTCTTGCTACCCTTTATACTCTCTATTTCACACATGCCTCATTTCTCCGCTATGACTATTTCTACACGGGTAAATTTGATTTAGGAAATATGGTCCAGACGGTATGGAATACTATGCATGGAAGAATCTTCCTTTTTACCAATCCCGACAGCACCGAACCCATATCCCGTCTGGCATTTCATGCAGATTTTATTCTCATACTCCTCGCTCCTTTTTACTTTTTATGGAGTAGTCCAAAAATGATTCTACTTATTCAAGTTATTGTTGTTGCAGCAGGGGCATTTTTTGTATATCTCATTAGCAAAGATATCATAAAAGATAAAAATATCAGCCTGGTGCTTTCATTTGCATATCTTATTAATCCGAGTGTACAGCGGGCCAATCTTTATGATTTTCATGCAGTAGTATTAGCAACCACATTCTTTCTCGCGACTTATTATTTTTATCTAAAAAAGAAGTATTCTCTCTTCATCATCATGGCTATTTTAGCAGCATTATGTAAAGAACAGCTCTGGTTAATCATTGCCCTTTTTGGTGGCCTTCTCATCATACGGCAAAAGAAATTTCTTTTAGGAACTATTTTTTCTTTAGTCTCAATCTTTATGTTTTATTTTCTCATCTGGCATGCAATTCCCAACGCCATGGGATCACAACATTTTGCACTATCATTCTATGCAGATTTCGGTGACAAGCCATCAGACATCGTCAAAGCAATTATCTTTTCTCCAGATAAGGTATACAACATTGTCACCGAACAAAGTAGAATAACATACCTCAAACAATTATTCTCACCCCTTGGGTACTTACCCCTGATCGCTCCATTCTTCCTTATTTTTGCGGGACCGGACTTTACCATTAATTTATTGAGCAATAATGCGAATTTCCAGCAAATCTATTACCAATATACAGCAACAATAACCCCCTTCCTCTTCATAGCAGCAATATGGGGGGTGTGGGTAGTACAGCGGGTAGCAGGTAGCAAATGGCTCGTAAAGAAAACTACGCGCCACGCGCCACACGCCATTAGCTTGATAATGATAATCTACCTTCTTACGAATGCTCTCAATGCTGCTTATAATTTTGGTCCTTTACCCGGAAGCAAACGGCCGAATTTGGATATGTTAATCAAACCAGTACAGGAAAAAACATATGTCGACCAATACCTATCACAAATCCCTGAAGATTATATTGTCGCCGCATCAAATAATCTTGGCTCGCATTTATCACATCGTGAACATATCTATGTCGTTCCTCTTGGTATAGACCAAGCAGACATGGTCGTCCTATTCCTTACAGACCCATGGTCCATAAAAAGAGATACGGAATTACTCGCTAAATTAAAACAAAACCCCCAGTATGAACTCATAGCAGAGCATAATCGCTTCTACGCCTTCAAAAAATTAAAACTAAATTAAATATCAAAAAT
>CAMPGJ010000100.1 GCA_946885425.1 uncultured bacterium | reverse complement strand
GCGCTTTGTTGTGTTGTTTGTTGTTGCTGAGAAAAGTAAAGCGCCAGAGGTGTCACAGCAAGAACAAAAAAGATTACAAGAATATTTAACTCTTTTCTCATAGTATTACTCTATCAACCCATGGCTAGTATGTCAATAATCTAACTATTAACAGTTAACAAATTAACAGTTGACACTATATTTCGTGGTGAAGCTTGTCGAGGAGATGGATTTATGATACTATTTTTCAGTAGCAACGAGCTTTCCTGGATTCCCGCTCTTTGAATAAACTCAGAGTCTGAGCCTGTCGAACGACCTCCGCGGGAATGACGTAGGAGAATGTTAGTAAATATCATGGAAAATAAAATTCCTCCATTTGTTAAAAAGTTTGATTTTAGGGGTATTTATAATGAAGATATTAGGGCAGTTGATGCCTACTATGTCGGGTTAGCCGTTGCAAAAGCTATTCCTCTAAAAAAAGTTCTTATTGGTTGGGATACCCGTGATTCCAGTAAACATTTGGCTCTGCATTTCATGTCGGCTTTAGCTGAGAAAAAGGTTGAAATGGTGTATATGGATAAATGTCCGATTGATTATGTTGCTGCAGGAGCTGTGGCGTTTGATTTCGATTTGTCGGTAATGTTTACCGGCTCTCACAACCCTTGGAATTGGACTGGTATATTAATGCACACAAAGGGTGGAGATTCTCTCCAGGGAGAGCTCGTCAATAAAATTATAGAATATTATTATGAAGCTGATGATATTGTTCATCTTGATGATGAGGTAGTTGATATCACTGCTTATACAAATTTTTATCCCGAACTGGAATCAGTGTATGTTCAAAAACTGAAGGAGCTTATCCCATTGGAAAAGATAAAAGAACAAAATGTGCTGGTTGATGTTGGTGATGGTTCAGGTTCCAGATCGCTCACATTACTTGAGACCTTATTGCCTCAGGTGAAATTTTCTAGAATACATGACAGGACCATCTATAATGGCTCGTCTGCTCACATTGCTGATCCTTCACAAATAGGTACGATGAAAGAATTAACAGATAAGATGCATCACGGCGCTTATGATGGCGGATTTGCATTTGATAGCGATGCAGACAGGGTTCTGGCTGTAGATGAAAAAGGTGCATATCTCAATGGTTCACAATTGGGAAGCGCTCTTGCGGAATGCTTCATCAAACTAGGATTATCTCATAAAAATATGGGTTATTCGGTAGATTGTGGACCATCTCTGCCCAATGCTTTACATACTTTTAAGCAGGTAAATACTGCGTCTCTCCCGGTTGGAAGATCAATTATCCGCACCATGTTACGGGATGGAAGTCTGGATTTTGGAGCTGAGAATGTAGGACATTTTTATGTAAAAGATTTTTTCATGACTGATTCAGGTGTGTTTGCTCTGGCAGCTATCTTATATTGGATGAGTGAAAATGGACCGCTTTCTTCTCTGGACAAAAAATACCCGGATGGAAATAGAGAGCATCTCTTTATTCCTGTAGAGCCTACTGAGGGAAATACCATAGAGCATCTGTCAGCGGTTATCAATAAAAGATACGAAGAAAAAATGACTGAGGAAAAAATTGAAGTTGATGGAACGCGTTATGAATTTTCTGATGATACGAAAGTTGTATCCTGGTACGCTGTGAGAAAATCCGGCTATGAGCAGGTAGAAAAATATTACTTCGGATCTCTTGAAGAAGAAGAATTTAAATTTCTACACAATACTTTTGAAGAATTATTTGAGAAAAAAAGAAAAACGAAGTAAATCATCAATTGGTAATTGATAATCTATATAAAGAACATGTATATTAATAAGTATGGACAAAGAGCAACATAAGCAAGAAGCATTGGCTTTTCTTAAAAGTAAAGTTGTTGCGGTTATTGCGACAGTCACCCCAGATCATACTCCTGAAGCTGCAACTATTCATTATGTTGTTGATGATGATTTCAATTTTTACTTCATGACAGAGTCAAATAGCAGAAAAGCGCAAAATTTTATTTCTAATAACAATGTAGCCTTAGTAGTAGGGACAGAAAATATACCTGTTACAGTTCAGGTAGAAGGAAAAGTAAATCAAATTGAAAATGGCGAAGAACTTATGGCCCGGTATCAGCAATTATCAGATATTTCCCATGAAGGGAAATATCCTCCGCTTCTTGAAGGGCTAAAAGCACGGTCTGGCGGAACTTTTTATAAATTGCAGCCCACATGGCTCCGTTGGACTGACTTTAGAGAACCTTCTGAAGAGATGAGAAGCCCAATCGTATTAATCCCTTAATTATTTTAACTTATCTTCTTCTTATATGGGGGAATAAGCGTAGTCTGTGAGAGGAATTTGTTTCCCGAGAGG
This sequence comes from uncultured bacterium, assembly GCA_946885425.1. Next base: position 1,773 of record CAMPGJ010000100.1, on the reverse strand, counting down.
GATTTCCTGGTTGTCTGAATATTCCATGCAGATCAGCAGCTGTACCATCAACGACGATTACTTCTTCAGCAAAGTTTGAATATTTGAACCATTCAATAGTTACTTCAAAAACTTTAAGATTTTTGGGATTTAGCTTCATGATGGGCCACGTTTCATGCGTGTCTTCTTTGCTTAGTTTTTCATAAATTTTTTCTAGTATTATTCGTTCTTCACTATCCTCCATGATTTCTCCATACCCTTCTATTTGAAGCAATTCCAGTTGCTTTTCCTGCACGATAGCAAGCGCAAGTTTTTTGTTTTTTATAATATTTTGTGCTTTTTGGCTGCTTTTTTCTGTGGCAAAATAAAGGACACCATTGTCATAGACATAGAAAACTACCGCAACCTGAGGATCTTTGCTTCTTCCAGAAACAGTAGCAAGAGAGGCTAGTCTATTATTATCCAAAAAACTTTTGACTTTTAATAAAGGATCCATGGCAGAACTATATATCTAGAGACTATTTTTTCTCAGCTTCTTTATAAGAAATTATCTCATGAAAGATATCATTTGTTATATTTGTTTTATCTTCTGATTCTGAAAAGTCAGCAACTCTAAGCCAATTGGGCGTCAATTGGTACATAAGCAGATCCCCTGAATGGTGAAGTTTGTGTAAAGGTGGAGGCCACTGTAATCCTCCCTTTTCCTGCGCGTTTGCCTCAGCAATCTTTTCATACATTAGTGGGTTCTCAATTTCTTTTATAGTTCCTGTGGTCTGAATAGTGATGAGTGAAGAAGAATCTACAATTGTTAACGCTGCATGGTTATGGCTATTGATATCTTGTGACTTTTTTAGTTGTGATTTTGTTAAAAAGAAAAAGTTAAGGTCGGTATCTGTTACAAAATAGATAGGTGATGCATCTGGCAATCCTTCAGATGAAACAGTAGACAATACGCCCACAGCGTGAGATTGGAGAAACGAGTAGACACTTTCTTTAGAATGTAGTTTTCCCATACTTTATTCATTATAGTTCATTACTTTGCTGATTATCAATCATGAGAAAGATAGGGTAAAGTTTACAAACATTATTATTCGAGCGGAGTGTAGCGAAGTCGAGAATTGATGGGAATCACGTATGAGCTTCTCGACTCCCTATGGTCGCTCGAAGAATATTTCTTGAATTGTGCTATGATAATTATGATATGGAAAAAGAACAAATTGAGAAAAATATTACAGTTACTCATATAAACATCCGAGAAAGTATCTCCATTCTGCTTCTTAAGATAATAACTCTGGATTTTATGGCTGCAATATTCACCATATTATTCTTTACTGTCGTTTCTTTTAGCCCTTCTGTCTCAATTAATGAAAAAATTCTTTCATATAATGTGTTATTTTTTGTAATTCTTGGAGTTCTTAAAATTTGTTTTACTGTCTATGTCATCCTTTTATGGCTGAATGAATATTATGAGATTACGCCGCATGCTGTTATTCATAAGAAAGGTATTATTTATCGGGACACCCAACGTTATGAACTGGAGTTCGTAAGAACGATTAAAGTATATCAGGGGCTTTTCGGAAGAATAATGAATTTTGGTACTATTGAACTCCATGATATCAGGAGAAATAAGCGTGTTGAGATGTATTTGATACATAATCCCCAACGATTCGTTCATATCTTGGAAAATTTACTGGAAAATCCTCATGAAGAAAGACATGAGCTTCGTAAACACATCTTTAGCAAGGACAAGAACGATGACGGTGCTGATGACGATGATATAGTTGATGGATCAGA
>CAMPGJ010000099.1 GCA_946885425.1 uncultured bacterium | reverse complement strand
TATTGTACCACTCCCCTTCTCTCTAGTTCCACATTGCAAAAAAACCATCTCTCATATATTATGAACTCATGAGCTTAGAGAGGGAAGGAATTCCTCCAAAACAGGTTCAACTTCTTTACCCAAGCCCGGATATTTCGTTATCTGTGGGAGTTCATACTCTTCTTGACAGGCTGGAAGATAATAATACCCTTCATATTCAAAATGAAAAATTAATTATTGCCAAGGATAAAAAACCTGCAAAAAGAACTCATATTGCGACCGGAAAAGCAGTAGATGTCACTGAAGTTGTTTATGGCATCTTTGATGCGCGTAATGGACTTGAAAACTTTGCAGCAAAAGGAATAATCATAAAAGACAGACTTATTGTTGAAGAAGGTACCATCTTTGAATATGCAACATTCCCCGATCCAAATCCTCTGAAAAGACCTCATATAGACACAGCGCGTACGCTAATAAAGAAAACAGATAATCTCGATATCTGGCAGGGGTCAACAACGATAACCCGCAATGAATACGATGATCTAGCCTTGATTAGAAAAACAGATAAACTTTTCACGCTTCCTTCGGAAAAAGATCTAAGCCAACAGATGAGATCTATTACAGAACAAATTGCCATAATAGGAAGCGAAGAAGGGTATAAAGTTTCCTTAAAAATACTTAAAAAAGGCACTCCTCCTCAAAAACCCAGCTAGATTTTTCCGCAAAAAACCTCTAGAAAAAGATAGGCTTGCAAATACCACTGTCAAGTATTATGCTGAGCTTGTATGAGTCTGGAACATAGAGAAGGGCAACCACCACGAGGCATAGACCTTCTCATGCCTGTGCCGGATATTATACTACCCCACTATAACGAAGATTTAGGATTTTACTTACGAAGAGAAGGAAAGATACTCTATGCTGACAAAAATTTAATCGTGACAGATGTAGAATATGAGGAAGACGCACAACCGGGTTACGGAGAGCGATATGGAACAATATACGTACATAATACAAAAAATGGTCTACCCAACTATGCAGCAGAATATACATTGACGGAACATGATCTTTCTATTGAAGGAGGCCGCACTTGGGAATACAAGACAATAAAAGATCCATTCACAGAGAATATCATTCTAGAAGCAAAGGAAGATCGCCACTTCCCTCCAAATGAGGATGGTGAGGGAGTTCAATACAGCAGAAAATCGATAGTGGATATTTATGCTCCTGATGAATTAGTTGTTGGAGAAGGAAATGTACCGTACGATAAAAAAGAAGCGGATTTTGATCCAAAAAGTAAAAAAACTATCAGGGATATCCACAGACAACTCTCCCGCTTACCCCTTGGTGTAGCTATCCGGCCATTAAACTTCCAGTAATTAAACAGGGTTTATTTTAGCAACATTAGTAAATTTGATCCTATTGCCATAAAAATTGAGATCGATCTCCCCTGTCGGACCATTACGGTGTTTGGCGATCAATAACTTTGTAGGTATATACGGAGTGGTTACTTCTACATCAGGACGATAAATAAACATAACAACGTCAGCGTCCTGCTCAATTGTACCTGATTCACGAAGGTCAGCAAGCTGAGGCTTCTTCTCTCCCCTATGTTCCACTGCACGCGAAAGCTGTGATGCTGACAGAACCGGAATATTGAGCTCTCTCGCTAAATTCTTAAGCGCTTGAGAAATTACAGCAACTTCCTGCACACGATTGTCATACTTTTTACCCGGGTCAATAAGCTGCAAATAATCTACTACCAAAAGAGATAAATTGTGTTCCATCTGCAAGCGACGGGCTTTACTCCTCATCTCTACAAGAGACAATCCAGGGGTGTCATCAATAAAAATAGGCGCATCAGCAAGCTGACCCATTGCTTCGGATAGCTTCCCAAAATCATCCTCATTTAATCTACCGGTCTTTAGCTTCCATGCATCGACATCAGCCTGTGCCACGAGCATACGATCTACCAATTCTTCTTTACTCATTTCAAGAGAGAATATACCAACAGCCTGCTTATTATGCACAGCAACGTGCTGTGCCATATTAAGCATGATGGCTGTCTTACCTTGTCCGGGACGTGCGGCAAGAATAAGCAGATTGGCGTTTTGCATACCGGAGAGCATATTATCCAAATCGACAAAACCTGTCTTTATACCACGCAAACCCTGCCCTGATTTCTGAAGTTCATCTATCCTGTCAAAACTGTCGGTCAATGCGGACTTTATCGGAACAAAACCCCGCTTTACATGTCCCTGAGATATAGAAAAAATAGACGACTCTGCTTTATCCAAAATTTCCTTCACCTCAACATGTTCGCCATACCCAAGCTCAGCGATGCTCGTCCCTGCTTCTATCAAGAAACGCTTGGTTGAATTTTCTTTAACAAGATGAGCATATGCGAGCACATTGGCAGCTGTTGGAACTTGCTCTACCAGATCAGTTAGGTATGAGGAATCTACTGTCTTCAATAACTTGCTCTTTTTTAATTCTGAGGTAAGTGTCAGAAGATCAATTGCCTGCCTTTGTTCATAGAGCTTAAGCATGGAACTGTAGATAATACCATTAATATCATTATAAAAATCTTCTGGCTTGAGAACTTCGGAAACACCAACAACAGCATTCTTATCAATGAGAATCGCGCCCAAAACGCTCTGTTCCGCTTCATTATTATAAGGGAGGGTCTTTATTGACATAAAAAATTTTCCATTGTCCATTTACCATTTGCCATTTGATGGTCCATTTTTAAATTGGTCAATTGAAAATAAATGGAAAATGGAACCTGGAAAATGGAAAATCACTCTAATACTACGGTCTCGACCTCGAGGGGCAATTTGTCTTTTGTTATGTTGTATTTTGGCTGTTTTTTTACTGTTTCACCAAAAACCTGAGCCACTTCTACAGCTTTTTCTCCATAAAGTAAAATTGCATTAGAAGAAAGTGATGTCAGAAAAGAAGCACTTACTGCTTCATCGCAAAGAGCCACCACCACAGTATGCTCTTTCATCTTCGTGTGCAATTTATCTAATGAACTAATTCTCCCCAAAGCAATGTCTACCCCATCTACAGACAAACTATAATTAACTCCCATCTCACTTCTCACTCCTGAGATTTTAATACCTCCGACTTCATACTCACCAGGGCCATTAAAGACAACCATTTCTTCATTAGAATCTTCAGCAGAAGAATTACCCAGCAAGATTGCAGCATTATAAAGAGTAGAATCTTTCGGATCAACAACGAAAGATGCATTTTTACCTTTTATTTTAAGCGAAGATTTAGGAAGGATTGAGATCTCCATGTACCCAATAGTAGCATAGGACACTTTCCTTGACAAGGGTCCGCTTTTATCGTATCATAGGTCAACAATTGCCCACCCGGAATTATATATTACGTATCGTTTAAATAACGTATGAAAGCTGAAAAAGTAATCCTATCTTTTGTTGCTATTTTCGTTGGCCTTGTGGCTGCGGGTATCGCATTTTATCTATATCAACTTACCAAGACCATCCCAAATGATAAAACTAACTCAACTACTGTAAGCGCAAAACTTTCACCTTCCCCTACTCCTGATAACACCAACTTCCTTACCATTGAATCACCAAAAGAGGAAGAAGTATTTAGTAAAAAAGTTATTACAATTAATGGAAAGACAGTTGCAGGTTCAACAATCCTTGTCTCAACAGAGGATGGTGACCAGATTGTGACACCGGCTAGCAACGGGAATTTTTCTTTAACACAAAGTATCCCAAATGGAACAACGCTTATGACTATCAAATCGATATTTCCTAACGGTGAAGAAAAATCAGTGACAAGAACAGTGACATTCTCGACCGAGAGCTTTTAATCTATGAAAAAAATATTTGCATCATTTATATCATTATTCTTAGTTGTACTTTTTGTTAACCAGGCCCAAGCTGTGTCTCCCACAACAGCTCTAAAAACAACTCCAACTGTAACATCCAAAGTTACCCCAGCTCCTACAAAATCAGATACAGAAACACTAGGTAAAGAAAAACTGAATGAGCAAATCAATGAACTTAAAGAAAAAATCGCATCCCGTGTATCCGAGCTTAAGCTTGTTGAGAAGAGAGGACAAATAGGAGTCGTTTCCGAAATATCCGCAAATAAAATC
>CAMPGJ010000098.1 GCA_946885425.1 uncultured bacterium | reverse complement strand
GCCTAACGGTCATAGCAATTTAGCAATATAACAATATAGCAATTAATATTTTTTTATGAAAATTGTACTTTTTGCAGGTGGTGTTGGTAGTAGATTATGGCCTCTTTCACGTAAAAATGCTCCTAAGCAGTTTGGAAAAATTATTGGAGATAAAACTATGCTCCAAATTGCTGTTTCGAAATTGTTCCCCGACTTTTCCTGGAATGATGTCTATATTTCAACCGGTAAACATTATGAAGAGCAGGTTAGAGAGCAACTCATGGAACTACCCCGTGACAACGTTATTGTAGAGCCTGAGATGCGGGATGTCGGTCCTGCCGTTGGGCTCGTCACAGCACTCTTTGCCAAATCTGATCCAGATGAACCTGTTGCTCTTCTCTGGGGAAGTGATCATCTGGTCCGTCAGGAAGAGCTTTTTAGGAAAGTTCTTAAAACAGCGGAAGAAATTGTTAAAAAAGATGGAGACCGCATCGTTTTTGTAGGACAAAAGCCAAGATTTGCTAACCAAAACTTGGGTTATATCGAATTTGGTGATCAGATAGAAGAGGTAAATGGATTGTCTGTAAATTCTTTTAAAGGTTTTGAATACCGTCCTCACTTATCTACAGCAGAAAAATGGGCTAATGATGGACACCATTCCTGGAATTTGGGTTATTTTGTCACGACACCCCGTTTTCTTTGGAAGCTTTTTGAAAAGAATGCACCTGAATTATTCGCACAATTAAAGGAAATTCAGGATGCTGTAGGTACTGATAGATATAATGAAGTGCTGCATGATGTGTATCCTCAGATAGAAAAGATCTCTTTTGATAACGCGCTGCTTGAGAAAATGGATCCTTCCTTTGGTTATGTCATTTCTGTAGATTTGGATTGGAGTGACATTGGAGCTTGGGAAGCTTTAAAAGAAGCATTATCACGAGGTGCTGATGAAAATGTAACTAAAGGAAATGTCCTTCTGGAGGAGACTAATGATACGTTGGTTTTTAACTTTACTGATCAGCTGGTTGTAGGTATTGATCTTTCAGAATTAATTGTTGTTAATACACATGATGTTATAATGATTTGTCCGAAATCATCTGTTCCCAAAATTAAGAAACTTGTCGAGAACTTGAATGGCACCTCTTATGAACACTTGGCTTAGAATCTTGTCATCCCGACCTAGTGGAGGGATCTCATACTGCTGTGGTGCTATAACAGTAGTGTGGCGTGAGAGTCCTCGGCTTCGCTCAGAATGACAAAAAAAGATGTCTAAGTTTATGTCATATAAATTTTATGAAACCACCAAAAGAATAATAGATTTAGTTTTTTCATTTTTTCTTATTCTTCTTTTTTCACCAATTTTTATTATTGTCGCAATTGCGATTAAATTTGAATCTCCAGGTCCTGTTTTTGCTGATACCCCTAAACGTGTCGGAAAAAAAGGAAAAACTTTTAAAATGTATAAGTTCCGTTCAATGGTCCAGAACGCCCATACATTGCTCCGGGAAGATCCTCATTACGCAAAACTTTTCAACGATTATAAAAAAGGGAGTTATAAACTTAAAGATGATCCACGTATTACCAAGGTAGGACGTTTTATACGGAAATTTTCACTTGATGAGCTTCCTCAATTCTTTAATGTATTGGATGGACAGATGAGTATCGTCGGTCCCCGTGCGTATTATCCGGATGAGCTTCAGGATCAGCAAAAGAAGTATCCTCATACAAAAGATGCAGTTAAAGTGGTGTTGAGTGTAAAACCCGGTATTACCGGATTTTGGCAGGTATCAGGTAGAAGTGAAATAAATTTTGATAAAAGAATTCAAATGGACGCAAATTACGCAAAAAGGCGCTCTATAGCCTATGATTTCTGGATTATCTTTAAAACCCCCTGGGCAATGATTTCAGGGAAAGGAGCCCTGTAGCGAATTTTCCATTGTCCATTTACCATTTTCCATTGGATTTATAAAATTTTGAACCAAAATAAATGGCAAATGGAAGCTGGAAGATGGAAAATAGCATTGACAAAGGTCAATGTACTCAACTATTATGATATAATTATGAGTGGTTTTGATAAGATTGATTTTGCAGATCAGCCAAGGGTGGTTGCTAAAACCTTAGAAACTAAGAATCCAAGTATAACTACTATGACAGCACGAAGAAGCAGAAATATAAAGTTTTCCAAGAAATTATGGTTCATCCCTGCTGTTCTTGTCCTGCTTGTTGCGGCGATTGCTTTTCCAGCATACGCTACATATAAGTCAGGATTAAAAACATATCGTGAAGCCAAATTGATTAAGACTGCTATGGCTCAGCAGGATATAGCTTTGGCATCAGAAGAAATAGCTAAAACACAAAAGCTACTTAAAGAAACACAAAGTAATTTCCATCTATTGCTTCCATTAAAATTTGTTCCTATTGTTAGTTGGTATTATAACGATGCAGATCACATGATGAATGCAGCAGCTCATGGGCTTGAAAGCGGAGCTATTATTACTGAATCATTGAAGCCATATGCAGATATTCTTGGTTTGAAAGGTGGAGGTACCTTCGTTGGAGGATCTACAGAAGAACGTATCAAGACTGCTGTACTAACGATGGGGAAGATAACGCCACAGATTGATAAAATTGAAACATCCCTACTTGCAGTAGATAAAGAAATGCAGGCTGTTAACCCAGCTCATTATCCTGAGTTTATTTTTGGTAAAAAAGTAAAAGCACAGTTGACTAGTGTACGGGATATTACTGACCAGACAGCATCTTTTATTCATGATGCGAAGCCTTTGGCAAAATCACTCCCATCGCTTCTGGGTGAGTCTGAAGAGAAAAAATATCTAGTACTCCTGCAAAATGATAAGGAGCTTCGTGCAACAGGTGGTTTTATAACAGCATATGCTGTATTTAGGATCGATAAAGGAGTGATTAAGCTAGATAAATCAGAGGATATTTATAAGTTAGATGATTCAATTCCTGGAAAGGGGAAAGCTCCAGCTCCTATTTTGAAATATCTTCCTAAAGTCTATACCCTTAATCTGCGGGATAGCAATCTCTCTCCTGATTTTATTGAATCTATGGAAACATTCAAGTCTATGTATGACCGTGCAGGGTTGAAGACTGATGTTGATGGTATTATTGCTATAGATACTAACGTATTGGTATCAATTATCAAAATTCTGGATGATAATGTCGAAGCAGGGGGCATGAAATTCAATACGCAAATAGATCCACGATGTGAATGTCCACAGGTAATTTATGAACTTGAAAATAATATTTCACGTCCAGTTAATTATGTTAAAACAGATAGAAAAAGCATCATTGGTGACCTTATCTCAGCGATTATGGTGAAAGCGCTTTCTTCCTCTCCAAAGATTTATTGGGGTCCATTAGTGCAGTCGTTCGTTACACAATCAGCCCAAAAACACGCGATGTTCTATCTGTATGATGAAGAAGCACAAAAAGGCATAGAAGGTCTTAACGCAGCAGGGCAGATTCTTCCTTTTGAAGGTGATTACCTTCACATAAATGAGGTTAACTTCTCCGGAGCAAAAGTTAACATTTTTATGAAAGAGACTGTTGATAATGAGTATAAGATAGAGAAGGATGGTTCTATCATAAAGACTGTCACAGTTCATTATAAGAATCCTTTTCCACCATCTGATTGTAATCTCGAGCGTGGAGGACTTTGTCTGAACGCTGAATACCGTGATTGGTTCCGCGTCTACGTTCCAAAAGGCAGTGAACTTATTGATAGCAAAGGCTCACAAGTGAAAATAACAACTTATGAAGATCTAGGTAAGACTGTTTTTGATGGATTCCTAACTGTCAGACCAAAGGGCGTCGGTACACTTACTATTTCATACAAGCTGCCTTTCAAAGTGTCTGGTAACAAACTTCCTCTGATGATCCAAAAACAGCCTGGTACGTATGGTTATGCGTACACCAATATCGTGAATGGAAAAACACAAAACTCCTTTGACCTCCTCACGGACAAAGAATTTGAACTCAAGGTTCGCTAAATATACGAATACTTCACGAAATACACCAATCATAAACGTAGCGAAAGATACTAAAATAAAGTTGTGAGTGAAATTATCCATAAAGAATTAAGCTATCAAGTTGTTGCTTCTTTGTTTGATGCATTTAAAGCATTAGGAGCAAGCTATCATGAAACGTATTGTCAAAAGGCTGTCGAGAAATTTTTGATAAAAAGAAATATTGCTTATAAAAAAGAATATCC
>CAMPGJ010000097.1 GCA_946885425.1 uncultured bacterium | reverse complement strand
GTCGTATGCCGTATTAGTACTGTGCGTTATTAGCGGCTTTTATTTAACCTTATTTCAGGAATATTACCGTTACCACCCTCCTTATAAAGCACAAAATACGCCATTATCTCTTCCAAGAACAGCAGGGATACTTATTGATAAACCTAATGCTGACAACATTACTGCTGTCTATTCTTTTATTAGCACACATACAAAACAAGAGGATTATATTTTTGCATATCCATTTTCTCCAATGCAGTATTTTATTTTTGAAAGACAAAACCCTTCCAGATATCCCATTTATTATCCAGGGTATTTAACGATCAAAGAAGAGCAACAGACATTAATAGACATCCAACAAAAGAGAACTGAATATGTAATAACAGATGGGTCGTACATTAATGGTACGCCTTTATCTAAGTGGATTCAAAAACAAAAAAAAATAAAAGAGTTTGGACAGTTTATTATATTTGAAGTTCAGAAGTAGTTTAACGAAGTCTTATCTTCACAGCTCCTATAAAGCACATCAATAATTCCTTTGTACCAACAGTTGATTCACCATGCTTCCTATCAGTAAAAGTAATCGGTACCTCAATAATCTTAAATCCTCTTTTCTTTAATAAATATGCACTTTCAGAGAGTGCAATAAAACCTTTTTCTTTTAATCCCACTTTTGTCAGATACTCAACAGCTTGTCGCTCATAAATTCTAAACCCATTTGTATAATCATGCAGTTTGAGCCCAAGCCAAAAATTAAGAAAGAAATTTATTAGTTTACTCAACACCAACCGTCTCAGCGGCCAATCCACAATTTTACTCTTATCCAGATATCTTGATCCAATAATCAGGTGAGCATTGCGTGCAGTCAATGCTTTATACAGCAGTGGAAGTTCTAATGGATCATGCGCTAAATCTGTGTCCATCTCAACAAAATATTCATAGTGCTTATTCTTTAGTGCATAGATAAATCCATCAAGCACAGCACTCCCTCTTCCCATTTTTTTCTGTCTTGTGATGACCTCTACATTTTTATATATACCAGCGATTTTTTTAATCCTCCCGTTCTCTTTATCATTTGAGTCATCCACAATAATAACGTGAGCAGCAGGAACTACTTTATTAATCTTTTCGAGAAGAATACGAAGATTTTTCGATTCATTAAAAGTGGGCAGAATAATTGCAAGATTTTTATACCACATCATTTATTATCCTTTTGCGATAATTGCCACAATTTACCTCTTGCTAAAAATGAATGAAATGACATCATTAGAGCAGAAACCAGACCGGGTACGCCATCTTTATATCCTTGTCTTAAAATATAATTGAGGAAAAACTTAGCTTTGGGATAGACAATAATGGACCACCAGTAAACCTTTGTTTTCTTTTTATATAGTTCCTCAGCACGAAGATCCGTATAAAAATTTATTTCCTGAAGAAATGTTTCAACCGTACTGTGGGGATAATGAAGAAGAGGTTTTTGTAGTAACAGCGTTTTACCTTTTACTTTCCAAGCTTCATGCACCTTACCCTGCCATGAACCTGCATCTTTCCTTGCGAGCCTCAATAATTTGATATTTCCGATTTCACCATACTGTAACTCTTTGCCCCACAGAACATCATTCCTTTTGACATAAAATCCTGAATAGACATTTGCCGGATCATTGGTATGAGCCATAATCTCATACCAAAGTGCCTCAGACACCCGTTCATCCGCATCCGCAAATAACACCCATTCACCAGTTGCTTTTTCCAAACCAAAATTCCGCTGCCCCGCAAAATCCTTGTTCAGAGAACGGGCAAAAACTTTTGCACCCATTTTTCGCGCAATTTCCTGCGTTTTGTCGTCTGAATTATCGTCAATGACGATTATCTCATCACACCAGGACAACCCTTGAAGGCATTCTTTAATATTCTCCTCTTCATTTTTAGTTATAACAACCGCTGAAATCATAATAATTATAAAATGGCTACATGGTTCAATGGTCTCATGGTTAACCATCTAGCCATCCAGCCATCTAACCATTCATTTCCCCACCTTCTTCTCAACCCGTATCCCTCTCTCTTCACTAACAACAAACTGCAACTTCTGTGGTTCCTTGGTTGGCCCATTCCCCAACCACCAAGCCAAATATTCGTAGCCCATCGTGAAACTCTCAAACTGACTCCCAGGACCTCTTCCCTTAAGATTATACTCTTTTCCATCAGCCTGTGTAACAATTTGCTTTGCCACATCCAACCTTCTCTTAAAAGAATCGTCAGAACCATTTTTAGTAAAAGAATAATAAGAATTTAAAATTACAACAATAAACAATCCAACAATCGCAAACCATTTCAAGCGCTTTTTAACCATTAAACCATCTAGCAATATAGCCATTGCTATTATTATTCCCGGAAACATCATCGGCAAATAAGCTCCAGAAGCCGTCCTAGTTCCAATAAACCCAACAATCAAAATTACATTCAAAACCATAATTAGCCACATACTTGATGACTTAGCGCTAACTTTATAACTTGATAACTTTATAACTTGATAACAAGCAAAGGCAAAAATCCCCCCCGCCACCAACCCACTATAAGGAAAAATCAATTGTGTAACCTGTTCAAAAAAATACCTAACCATTTCCTGCAAAGAAGGCTGTATGCTTGGATGTAAAACGGGATATCCAAACATCACCATCACCCTATACCCCATCCACGCTAAAAATTTTAATGTCTGAGGAAACCCATGCCCAACATCATAAATAAGCATAGGTAGCATTGCTGTTATAAAAGCAATGCAACTAAAAACTAAAAACTTAGGACGTAAGACGGCACGAGCATACTCTTTTTTAATCAGAAAACCATACAACCATACAGCCATCGTAACCATTCCTAATAAAACCGTCGCAATCTCAAGGTTATACAACAACCCTAAAACAAAAATAACAGCCGGAAAGTAACGAGCATTCCCTTTTACCCATTTGTGCAAACTATAAATAAACAAAATAGTAAATAAAGGAATAGGGCTCGTATGGTATGGCATGCGATCCGAAACAATTACCAAAGGCGAAACCGCAAACAAAGCTGCCGCGATCACCCCAACCCGCCGAGAAAACATCCCAGACCCCAACCAATACATCCCCATCACTCCCAACATCCCCAAGAAAATACTGATCCAAGCCCCCACGAACGGGCTAAAACCAAACAACCAAAACCCACCTGCCAATAAATATGTCCACAAAGCCCCCTGATGAAGCCACGGATGGCTTGAAGCGATTCCTACAAGAGGAATAGAACCTGTCTGCACCATATCCCTGGCAGAAAGATAATACCAACCCTGATCTCCGATAAATGGCATCGATTGTTCTAAATGGTGAATTCTTAAAAAAGTACCTATTAATAGAGTTCCGATCAATAAGGCAGTATATTTACTAAAACGCAAAATGCTTTCAGTCAATAATGTAGAGAATAAACCAAAATGCTTTCGGAAATAGTAAAATCTACTGTTTTCAAATATTTGGTTAATATCAGATCGCTGTTTGGTACTTACTCCCCAAGCATGGACCACTATAGCTTTCGGATATATAAAGATTTTATAACCAGCTTCTTTAATTCGTTTACATAGATCAAATTCTTCAAAAAAAAGAAAAAACTTCTCATCAAATCCCCCAAGCTTTTCAAATAAATCCTTTCTGATCATAAAAGCCGTTCCCGGAGCAACATCCACTTCTTTCACACTTTTTCTATCCCAGCCAGTAAGAAAATATTGCCTTGCAGTAGCATTATTTGGGAAAAGTTTATGAAAAATAGAAAGAGAAAAAATAGCTCTAAGAGGATTGAGCGTTAGAGTCCCTTGCTGGTATGCTTTACCATCAGTACCTAATAACAACGGAGCAACAATCGCTGCATCTTTCTTTTTTTGTAAAAACTGTACTAGATTGTCAATCGTACCTGGATAAATTTCTGTATCAGGATTCAAAAAAAACAAATATTCTCCCTTAGCATGTCCTGCTCCCATATTATTCCCCTGACCAAACCCTTTATTTGTATTTGATATATAGATAACTTGTGGAAATTTCTTTTTTAAATCAGTGCGAATTTTCTTCTCTTCGTCATTATCAATAACAATCACTTCAAACGCAGTTTGGGGGTTGCTTACTAGAATAGACTGTATACAAGCGAATAGCTCCTTCTTTACATGATAATTAACGATAATTATGGATAATTTCATACTTTGTGTAGATTAACAGAAGATCTGAATTATCATCTTCAATTCTTTTTCAGTTAACTCAGGATTATTTCCAAAGTATAGACCTTGTTCATGAGCTAATTTTGCATTTGAATCGCCTAATAT
>CAMPGJ010000096.1 GCA_946885425.1 uncultured bacterium | reverse complement strand
GTTATGTATACCGCCCGGCATGGATTTTTATCAGGATTGATTAGTGCCGTAGTAGCACAACTATACTTTATGTATACGTATTTAGATTCGACACAGCCATTCAACTATACATTTGAAAATATAGAAAGGCTAACCGTTATCGGTCTTACCTTGGTATCGCTCGCCTACTTTATAGGCAGCCTTAGGCAACGGTTCAATAAAGATATAGATATTGAAAAAAACGCCAGAGAAAAAGCAGAAAAGCTGGCTCAGGTGCTCAAAAAAAGTGATATACAAAAAGAAGAGTTCATCAGCGTGGCAAGCCATGAACTGAGAACACCGATAACAAGTCTCAGACTCTTTACCCATCTATTACGGAAGAAAGCGGAAAATGACAGAGATAACCAAACAGGACTTTATATTAAAAAAATCGATAATCAGGTAAACAATCTCATCACGCTCACGACAAATCTTCTGGATGCATCAAGAATCACCACTGGCAAATTAACATTGCGCAAAGAGTTATTTTCTATTAATAAGTTAGTGAAAGAAAAAATAGATGAAGTATCCAGCATCAATGAATCACATAAAATTATCAAAAAGGGGAGCACAACAAAGAAAATACTTGGAGACAAAAATTACCTTTCTCAAGTGCTCATCAATCTCATGAACAATGCAGTCAGATATTCACCTGAAGCAACCAAAATTATTGTCAATGTTGTGGAACAAGAAAATGGTGTCCAAATAAGTGTTCAGGATTTTGGTCCGGGAATAGCCAAAGAACATCAGAAAAAAATCTTTGAACAATTTTATCAAATAGGCGGACGCAAATCGAACAGAGGACTAGGGATCGGTCTCTACATTTCTTCTCAAATTATCAAACAACACGGAGGAAATATCTCCCTAAAAAGCAAACCAGAACAAGGAGCCACCTTCACTATCTCACTACCACTAAATTAGCGCTCTCTTTTCTCTTATTTTGCCCCATAGTTGAACAACCCAGACTTTTGTAGTAGAATACGCTCCATGATCAGACAGGAACGTCCATATCAAACTGAAGACCCGGATTCAGACCGTTGGGTTAGAAGCATCCATGCTTATTTAGGAAAAAGATCTCATGTTGAAATACTCAGCAAAGAAACTGATAATCACCCCCTGCGTGCAGATGCAGAAAGAACTATGCAATCACTTCACCGGAGAGAAACAACCAAAGCTGCGGAACTGCTTCTCACAGGTATAGGAAAATCTCAAGATAACCAGCAAATCAAAGCTGCACAATTTCTGTTTGCACATTTAAATTTAATGAAAATAGAACCTAATGCGCTAAGAGACGCTTTTTCCTCAGCCGTCACAGAACAAACTCCGGTAAAAAATATCCGCGCGGTAGTACAAACAGCAGGGATAGTTGCTCCTGATCTTAACGATAATAACTCAAGATTGGCATTACACCAGGGATTAAATAGCATAAAGAACAAGTTAAGAAAAGAAAAAATAATGGCTGATATTAAGCATGAAATTATGGAAGTAAAATCTCAGATATCAAATTCAAAATCAAATAGTACATCAAATTGGTCATAATTATCTGTATTTAGCCTCATCTTTTAGTATAATACAGCTATGAACAGAAGCGAGCGTTTATATCAGCAAGAAGACCCGGATTCAGACCGCTGGATCAAAAATATTCAAACATATTTGGGAAAAAGATCTCATGTTGAAATACTCAGCAGAGAAATAGATCATCCTGAAAGTAATCACCCCCTACGCGCGCAAGCAGAAAGAACCATGCAATCATTTCGCTCGATAGAAACCACCAAAGCTGCACAATTACTTCTTTCCGGAATAGGAAAATCTCAGGATGGTCAGCAAATTAAAGCGGCGCAATTCCTTTTCTCACATTTGAACTTATTGAAAATCGAACCTAAAAAGTTAAAAGATGCTTTTTCTTCTGCGGTCACAGAGCGAACTCCAATTAACAATATCCGCGCTGTGATACAAACAGGAGAAATAATCGCACCTCATCTTACAAACAACAGCACAAGAGAAGACCTATATCAAGGGTTAAATAGTATAAAAGATAAATTACCTAAGGATAAGGCAAGAATGGCAGACATTAACCATGAAATTATGTCTGTAAAATCCCTCATATATGGCCGTACTTCCAGCTAATAATTAAATGCCCCATAGTTGTATTTTTCTTAATTTTTTAGTATAATCCACCCATGGAAAACCGAAGATTTCAGTCAGCACAACCAGAACGGAAACCCATTGAGCGCCCGATAAAACTTTTTCGGCAGGTAATGGAAAACAAAAAGATTCTGGAGAGCGTAATAACGCCACATGGTGACGAACGAACATACAGACAAGTAGTAAAAGCAATTAAAATTTTCAATCGAGAAGAATCTACTGCCGCTGCGCAAATGCTTATTGGAACAATGGCTCATGAAAGAAAAGACCGCCTTGAGGCTGCAAAGGTTCTCTTCTCACATATAAATTTGCTTAAAGTCGAATCAGCACCTTTCATTGGTTCCTACACTGAAGCTCTTTCCCAGCAATCAGATACTCCGGACTCTTCAAAGAATAGAATTGCGCTCAGAGAAGCAAAGGACGATTTTGAGAATGCACAAGAGATTGATAAAGAAGCAATGCGGGCAAGGAAAATAATTAACAAACCTATAACAGAAATGAAACTAAAAAAAATATTACTGTTAATAAAAGAAAATCCCTCAATTACCAATCAAGAACTCGCAGAAAAAACAAAATGCGCTATAAGGACAATAAAACAATATAAACAAAGGTTAAGAATAGAGGGAGAAGATATACCATCAAAACCTGGCCGACGGGCAACTCCTCACATTCAAAAACGAAGAGAAGATTTAAAGACAGTGCTTGAAGCCAACCCGAATGCTACAAATAGAGAACTTGCAGATCTCGTGAATTGTAGTAAACAAGATATAGAAAACGATCTTGCTCAAATGGCAAGGGATGGAATAGTGTTTCATTCACGAACTCCGAAAAGGAGAGGACCTTCAGTAAAAATATTAGAACGAAGAGGACGAATAGAGCAACAGTTAGTAGAAGGAAAGTCATATGAACAGATTTTAAAGAAAGAACATTGTTCCTTACGGACACTGCAAAGAGATGTAGAGTGGCTAGAAATGAAAAATAGACAACATTAAGCCTTATGGAAAACCGACGGTTTCAACCCGAACCAATACAAGAAGATACAGATCATCCAGCAATGATCATTAAACAAATACTTGGCGACAATGAAACGCTTCATACGCTCGTACATACAAAAAATTCAAAGATACGATCTCAAGTTAAAAAGGATATCTCAAATTTAGAACTGCAAGAATCTGCTTCTTTAGCGAAGAATCTTATGTCAGGAATAGCAAAAGATACAAATAAAACAAGACGGCGGGGTGCAGAAATTCTTCTCAAACAAATCAATTTTGATGGCGTAGATCCGCAATTGCTCAAGAATGCCTACATTGATGCCATAGAGAATCAAGATACAACCCCAAATACAGGAATAGATTACGCATTACAAAGAGTTGGCAAAATTATAGCTTCGCATCTGCCGGGAGGACCTGATACCCAGAAAGAAATACGCTATGCATGGAATCAAGCCAGGCCTAATTATGATCAGGAGATCGCCCATCTGCGTAAAGAGGGGTTACTTGCACATGAAATTGAAGAGCAACAAGGTATAGTTTTTTCAACAGCGGACATGAAAGCAGTAAGGGAACGATTTAGGAGGAAAGGGGAGACACTCCAGCCGTTAACACGTGGAGGGCTTCAGTCAAAGATAGACGAGCGCCGTAAAAAAGCGGCAGAGTTATCTGATCAAGGATTTTCACCTAAAAAAATTGCGGAGATGCTAGGGGAGAGAAGAGATAGAATTAGAAAAGACTTATCTTTGCGTAATAAACGTGCTCAATCAAACCAATCATAAGGATTGCCCCGTTTTTTTCTTTGCTCTGCTTCATAAATATCATATAGCTCTTGTGCCACTTCTACAAAACATTTTGCTTGTTTTTCATCTGCAGGGACTGGTTCTTTCCGGTCGATCTTATCTGAAAGCCTCTTTATAACCACACGCTCCAGCGTGGGATGTCCATCCAGGTGGCTTGAGTCGGTTGACATCCAAATCGTTTGGATAGCTTTATGTACTTTACCGGTTTCTTTATCTTTATCCGCATAGCCGATACTGATCCCTACATCTATTTTATACCCTGGTGAATTCACAATACTCCTCGGTTCTCCTAAATTTACTTGTCTATCAACATTCCTTTGCCAGACCGATTTATTTGCCATCAAGGCAATATGCGTAGCTTGAGTATTTTCTGAAAAAGCTCTTCTAAATACTTTTGCTTTATGTGGATGAAGCATTAGTTTCCCCAAACCCTCACGCAAATTATCCTTCACTCTGCTCAAATTTTCTTGTGATCCGAGTGGTATTTCACGCCGGGATATTGGTTTACCTCTTCTATTCTCTTCTTGTTCTTCCTGCTTCATCCTGTCAGCCAATGTTATCAAAGCCTCTGTATACCGCGAAAAATCAGCTTTAGGATGTT
>CAMPGJ010000095.1 GCA_946885425.1 uncultured bacterium | reverse complement strand
ACCAGAAGAGATTGCAATCCGTCAAACAGAAGTCACAAACGATACAATTGCTTTTTTTGGCAATTATTTTGAGGGACGTTTTGATGACAGTGAAGGCAAACCAAGCTTTCCTTCTCGTTTACGTTATATCCATAGGCTTGCTGATTTCAATAATTCAGAGATAACAAATCTTGGTAATCTGGAATATATAGGTGATAATGCTGAATTTAGAAAATCAAAAATTACAACCCTTGGCAAATTAAAAACAATTGGAGGCAGTGTCGATTTTCGCGATTCACCAATAGCTGATCTTGGTGAATTAAAATTGATTGAGGGAAATGCGTATTTTGGAAATTCTCAAATAACGGATGTCGGTAATGTAGAACGTATTGAAGGAAGTGCTAATTTCCATAATTCGAAAGTAGTTTCGTTGGGTGAATTAAAGGGTATTGGTGGAGATGCTGTTTTTGGAGGTTCGCAGATAACAGATCTTGGGAATCTTGAGTATATTTATGGAAATGCTAATTTATGGGGGATAAACAATCTTGGGGAACTAAAAATAATTGGTTTTGATGCAAGCTTTACAGGTTCTCAATTTACAGACCTTGGGAAGCTTGAAGAGATTGGTGGATCTGCTGATTTCATGGGCTCAAAAGTGGCAGATCTTGCGAATCTCGAATGGATTGGTATAGATGCCTGGATAGATGAAAATAGTACTATTGATAGGGAAAAAATAAAGGAAATTACACAGGGAAAGGTGTTCCTCTTTTGAAGATGATGAAGAATAAAACGAGGCACTGCTATAAGTAAGAATTTTCTGGGCAAATTCATATTTTTAAGAAGAGTTTTTTTATGTATCTTTTTGCTGGGAGTATTTTGTCATTTTACTGTAAGAAACGGGTATTTTGAGGCTAAACACAACTAGAGCTCAGCTATTTTACCTATTGACGGGATTAGAAAAATATTGTATTATACGTACATACTCATTGAAATAAATGAGTTTCTTTTTTTTAAATACACAAAACTATGGCAACATTTCAGAGAACAAAACCACATGTAAATATCGGAACAATCGGTCACGTCGATCACGGCAAGACCACAACAACAGCTGCTATCACAACTGTGCTCGCTAAAAAAGGAATGGCACAGGCAAGATCATACGCAGACATCGATAACGCCCCAGAAGAAAGAGCTCGAGGAGTCACGATTAACATCTCTCACCAAGAGTACGAGACAGAATCACGTCACTATGCTCACATTGATGCTCCAGGTCATGCTGACTATATTAAGAACATGATCACCGGTGCAGCTCAGATGGACGGTGCTATCTTGGTCGTTTCCGCTCCAGATGGCCCTATGCCTCAGACGCGTGAACACATCCTTCTTGCAAAGCAGGTAGGTGTTCCTTCAATCGTCGTTTTCCTTAACAAATGCGACATGGTTCAGGACGAAGAGCTTCTTGAGCTCGTTGAAATGGAAATCCGTGAACTCTTGACTAAATATCAATTCCCAGGTGACGATACACCAATCATTCGTGGTTCAGCATTGAAGGCTCTCGAAGGAGACGCAGCAGCAGAACAAGCTATCTTGGATCTTATGGCTAAAGTTGACGAATATGTTCCAACACCAGTGCGTGCTCTTGATAAGCCATTCTTGATGCCTGTTGAAGATGTTTTCTCTATTAAGGGTCGTGGAACAGTTGTTACAGGAAGAATTGAAAGAGGTATGGTTAAAGTTAACGAAGCTGTTGAAATTGTAGGTTTGGACAAAAACAAGAATTCAGTTGTTACTGGAGTTGAAATGTTTAAGAAACAGCTTGAAGATGGACAAGCAGGAGACAATGTTGGTCTTCTTCTCCGCGGACTTGAAAAATCAGATGTTGAAAGAGGTCAGGTTATTGCAAAGCCAGGTTCAATCACTCCTCACACAGAGTTTGAAGCAGAAGCATACATTTTGACAAAAGAAGAGGGTGGACGTCACACACCATTCTTTACCGGATACCGCCCACAGTTCTACATCAGAACAACTGACGTTACAGGTACAGCAACACTTCCAACAGGAATTGAAATGGTTATGCCTGGAGACAATGTTAAGATGACAGTTAAGCTGATCGTGCCTGTAGCTCTTGAAGAGGGAATGAGATACGCTATTCGTGAAGGTGGAAGAACAGTTGGTGCAGGTGTTATCACAAAGATATTAAAGTAGGGTAAATCCTGCTTTGCAGGAGGTCTTTGACAATCTATTAGTATGGCAAAAGGAAGAATTAGAGTCAGATTAAAGAGTTATGACGCACGTGTCCTTGACACTTGTTGTCAGCAGATCTTGGATTCGGTTATTAGAACCGGAGCTAAGGTTATCGGACCTGTTCCTCTTCCTACTGATAGAAGTGTTTATGCAGTAAACAAGTCTCCATTTATTGATAAAGATGCGAGAGATCATTTCGAAATCCGTATTCATAAGCGATTGATAGACATTGTTTCTCCAACAGATAAGACAATTGATAGCCTGACAAACTTAGCATTACCAGCCGGTATAGACGTAGAGCTTAAAATGTAGCAATATTTCTTACAGGTGACAAGACATCATAAGATGCCCAAAATAATTAAACATGCTCAAAGTATGATTGATTAAAAACGCCTAGAGCTAGGCCACCCCGTTTAGAGGGGATCACATCAAACGTTGTGAAATACGAAGATAGCCTAAGGCTATCTTTTTTTTGGTTTTAAAAAATGAATATGATACAAGCATTAATAGGAAAAAAATTGAATCAGACACAGAAGTTTCTGGAAAGCGGAAGAAGAATTCCTGTGACAGAAATTGCTGTATCTGATAATGTCGTTTTGCAGGTAAAGAATATGCAGAAAGATGGTTATACTTCAGTTCAGTTAGGATATAGTGTAAAGAAAAATGGCACAAAGGCTGTGCTGGGACATATTAAAAAGGCTGGATTAGAAAAAGCTCCTGCCGTCGTAAAAGAAGTTGCTTTAAATTCAGATGACACAGAAAATCTTCCAAAACCTGGAGATTTAGTCAGTGTCAGTTCTGTTTTTAAGCCGGGAGATGTTATTGATGTGACAGGAACATCAAAAGGCAAAGGGTTTGCTGGTGTAGTTAAAAGACACAATTTTCGTGGAGGACCTAAAACACACGGTCAGTCAGACAGACATCGTGCGCCAGGTTCTATCGGACAGACCACAACACCAGGAAGAGTATACAAAGGAAAGAGAATGGCAGGTCACATGGGAGCTGAGACAGTGACTGTAACCAATTTGACAGTTGTTGATGTAGATGAAGTTAATAAGAAGTTGTATGTTTTGGGTTTGGTACCTGGACATAAAGATGCATACCTTTTGATAACACAAAGGGGAGAAGCAAAGGATTTTGTTCCATTGTTGAACCCAGTCGCGTCAAACGCGATGGAAACTGAAGTTTCAGAGGAAGCAACATCAAACGTTGCTGAATCAGAAGTTGTTGTAACAGAAGAAGTAGAAGTACAGGTTTCAGAAGAAGTGAAAGAGGCAGTTGAAGCTGTTGCTACACCTGAGCTTGTTGAGTCAGTCGAAGAAAAGGTTGAGGAAGAAATTGCTAATGTGGAAGCTGATGCAGAAGAAGTTAAAGAAGAGCCAGTAGTGGTTGCTGAAAGTGAACCAGCTGCTGATGACGAGTCAAAGGAGGAAGAAAATGGCAAGTAAAGTCAATGAAGTAAAAGAGCCAAAAGTAGTAAAGAAAACTGTTGTAAAAGAGGCTCCTAAGAAAAAAGTTGTAAAAGAAACTGGGGATGTAGAATCAGAGGTTAAAGTTGAGGCAGTAAAAGCACCTAAGGTTGAAGGTAAAAGTTCATTAACAATTGATGTATATGGATTAGATGGCAAAGTCGCTGGAAAGATTAGCCTTCCTGAAGAGATCTTCGGTGAAAAGGTTAATAAGACGCTTTTGGCACAAGCAGTACGTGTTTATCTGGCAAATAAAAGACAAGGTAATGCATCGACAAAAACTCGTGGAGAGGTTGATGGATCAACACGTAAGATTTATCGTCAGAAGGGTACCGGCCGTGCGCGTCATGGATCAGTGCGTGCTCCAATATTTGTTAAGGGAGGAATTGTATTTGGACCAAAACCAAGAGATTTCAGTCTTGATTTGCCAAAGAAGATGAGACGCAAGGCTTTATATAGTGCGTTGGCAGCTAAATTAAACGATGGTGAAGTAAAAGTATTGTCTGGATTAGAAGCAATTGAGCCTAAGACCAAGAATTTTGCTTCAGCAATGAAGAATTTAGGACTTGTAGAGAAAAAGTTGCTGTTGGTTCTATCAGAGGATGTGCAAGCAGTAAAAAGAGCAGCAAGAAATGTACAAGGTGTGAGTTCAACAGTTGTGAAGCGTCTTAATGCATATGATGTTTTGAATAATAAGAACGTTGTAGTAACAAAAGATGCAATTGAAGAGATGAAGAAACACTTTTTGGGAAGTAAATAAAAATTATGCAAACATACGATGTGATCATAAAACCATTAGTAACAGAGAAATCAATGAAAGATGTTTCTTTGGGCAAATATACATTTGCAGTTGCAAAGGATTCGACAAAAGGGCA
>CAMPGJ010000094.1 GCA_946885425.1 uncultured bacterium | reverse complement strand
ACGCTTCACTATTTCTTTTGATATATATAAACCCATACCCAATCCGGGATAGGTTTTTTCCTGCACCTCTCCAGCTTGGTAGAGACGTTCAAAAATTTTCTCTCGTTGATCTTCTGCCACTCCGATACCTTTGTCGTTAACCGAAACAATTGCTCTCTTTCCATCCTTAACTGCTTTGATTACAATATTCCCGCCCTGAGGAGAATATTTAATTGCATTACTCAACAAATTGGTTAATACCTGATAAATTCTGTACTTATCACCGTAGACAACTATATCCTCTTTAGGTTTATAAATAATCTTGTGCTTATCTGTACTAAGCTGCAAACCATCTATTATATCCTTAATTAACAAATCAACAGTAAATTTCTCCATGGTAAATTGCAGCTTGCCTGCTTCAATACGCGAAACATCCAATAGGTCAGAAACTAATTCCTTCATTCTATCTGTCTGCCCAATAATATGCATAACAACTTTCCTTAATTTAGGATCATCATTACTGACCAGATATTTACGCAAAATATCACTATAAATCTTCATGCTTGTTACTGGTGTTTTCAATTCATGCGAAGCCATACTAAGAAAATCATCTTTTCTCTTTTCAAGACGATCGCGTTCACTAATAACAGCCCCAAATATAAACGAACTTACACTAATGAAACCCAAATATATTTGCAAATAAATAAGGTTTTCGCTTAATTCACCATCAACAAAAGGTCCATTACCTTCTGCTGTATTTAATATTGCAATAATCGACATAAAGAATACTGCTGATATAACATATCGCATATCAAAACGCAGCGCTGCCCAAATGAGAAGAGGAAATATGGCGTAGGTAACTGGTGGTGTATCAGGCGGCATGGTAAAAATGTATACAGTAAAAAAGAATAAAACCCCAGCCAGAATAACACCTTCTAATAATTTCCTCCTATTGCCGGTATTAAAGGTGAATGGACAACTCCAAATTAAAAGAAATGAAGCCATAATAACATCACTTAGCGTGTCTCCCACCCACCACGTTAACCAGGTTTGCCCATATGCGGCTAGTGGTATAACCTGTCCTAACCACATACTGGTAACTCCTATTGTGGCGCTTATTAAGGAACTCAGTGGTCCTGCAATAAGAGCAAGTAACACAATATCGTGCACTCGGTCTAACGACCGTTGAAAATCAAACCGGCGCAAAAGAACTGCTCCTACAAATGCTTCTAACGCATTTCCTGCCCCCATTCCAAAAGCTGTAAAAAAAGGAGCACCTGATATAAGATTAACAAAAAACGCTCCCAGAAAAATTCCTGGCCAAAGTCGGTAACCAAACAAGTATAAAACAGCCAATGAAATCCCTGAGGGGAACCAAACAGGCGCGGCAAAACCATTTACTGCTTCAATTCTCAAGCCCAATTCGGCCATTAAAAAATATACAATAGCGAGTAATCCAATCTCTGTAGAATAAGAAAGCTTAAGAGCTTTTATTTTCTTAACACCCGCAGCAAAAAAATATTTTATTATTTTTGATTTAATTTTCCTGGCACTTTTCATAGGCACTATAAAACAATTTATCAAGTGAGTTTATACTGTAGAATCAGTGGATTTTAACACAAAAGCCTGAGGTTTACAAACCTATAGCCCCAAAAAAGTCATAAAGTTATCAGGTCATAAAGTCATCAAGTCCGAATTAGAAATTAGTAATGAGCAAATAGAAATATCGCTTTACGACTTTCGACTTGAAGACCTGATGACTATTTTATGTCAGAGGTAAAGAGAAATAGAATGCGGATCCTTTCCCTCGTTGGCTTTCTACCCAAATTTTTCCTTCATGTTGTTTAATTATCTCCACAGATATAAATAAACCCAAACCAAAACCAGTATGTTCATGTCCCTGATCAACCCGGTAAAAGCGTTCAAAAATTTTATCTAGGTGTTTTCTAGGAATACCTATACCATAATCCTGCACTCCAATAACAACATTTTTTTTATCGGATTTAACTGTAATTACTATTTTATCTGCTTTTGGAGAGTATTTAACTGCATTTGATAATAAATTTAACAACACTTGTTCTATACGATCTCTGTCAGCGTGAACAGTCAGCAAAGAATTTCCTTGTACAATAACTTTATGACTTGGCGATATCATAGACATAGTATCAACCAACTGATCTAATAAAACATCCAATGAAAAAGTTTCTTTCCGTAATTCTAATTTCTTTGCCTGAATCTTGGATAAATCAAGCATTTCGTTTATTAGACGTGAGAGTTTATCCAGCTGTTGGTCCATCTTCTCCAAATATTTTTTCTCATCTTTATTTTTATTTTTTTTCACTAAAACCTGGGTCATTATCTTCACACTAGTCAATGGAGTTCTCAGTTCGTGAGATGCCATACTAATAAAATTGTCTTTCCTCTGTTCATGTTCTTTTCTTTCTGCAACTGTAACAGCCAAGATCATTGATGTGAATGATATAACGCTGATAAACCCTTCCAGATACAATAAGCTAGAATTTATATTTGTTATAACGGATGGACCTCTACCTATAATGGTACTCCATACTGATAAAACTGAAAAAACAAAAAGAATTGTCACCACTTCACGGACACCATATCGAAGGGCTGCCCATACTAGTGGCGCAATAATAAAATAAACAAAATGAACATCATTAAGCGTATTTGTAAACATATACATTGCTAAAAGTGTAACGGACATTATTAATCCTGCAGATTCTAAAATTCGTCTTTTATCACGAATCCGTATTGTAAACTGCCTAAACCAAACAAGGATAAAAGAACTGATAATGTTAGCGCTAAGGATATTGCAGATCCATATTGATACCCAAATTCCCGAGGCATCTGCTGGTTCAATCAATCTTCCACGCAAAAAACCAACAGTTATAAGTGAAGCCAAAACTACTGAACTAAGAGGCACTGCCACAAGTAATAATCCTACAACATCACGTGTGCGCTGCAATGACGTATTAACATTAAAAGCTTTTTTTGCTATTAATGCCGCTAGGAAAGGAGCAAGTGTACTGCCTACCGCGGATGATATGGCAACAGGTAGGGGACCACCGTATAACAAACTTGCTACCAAACCTCCCACAAACATTCCAGGGAGAAATTTGTATCCGAAAAGCAATAATACCGCAAGAGATATGCCGGCAGGAGGCCAAAAAAAGGTATTTACACCTGGAACAAGATCATTAATGTAAAACCCGAGTCTTGCAGCAATTATGTGGACAACAACATATACCAATAGGCAGAAGAGATATTTCATATAGATAGATTATTTTATCAAATAAATGCAATTTAAACAAACCCATAGGGATTATGGATTGTCCATTTGCCATTTACCATTTTAAAAATTTATAAACTAAACAGTGAATAGAAAATGCGAGCCTAAGAGGCGAGCTTGTAATAGCTTGTCTTTGTTATGCCATACTTTTGGAGTATACCTTTTTTCACAAGTGAAGCTAAAAGGGAATGAGCTTGCTGTCTGGTGACTGTCAAATACTCTTCAATATCACTTGTCTTGATCGCTTTTTTATCGATAACGATCTGTAAAACTTCCTCTTCACGTGGTGTTACAAGAACGCGTTTCTCACCCATAACCTTATCCATTTCTGTTTGTTTGAGAATATTGATGCGCCCGATTGCAGCCTGAAGAGAATGTGCAATCCCTTCCAGGAAGTACTCCAGCCATGGAGTTGCATTTGCCTCTCCTTGTCCTTTATCAGGCACATCTGCGGAATGAAGCATATCAGAATACTGCGCCCTATCGATATCGTAATAGTCATCGATGATAAAGAATTTAGCTACCTGATAATTTTTCAATAGGAGGTAATATGATGTTAATATTCTTGACAGACGACCGTTCCCATCAAGAAAAGGATGGATATAAACAAATTGATGATGCAAAATACCAGCTTTAATAAGTGGATGAATTTCATCAGGCTCCATAGCCCATGCAAAAAGATCAGTTAAAGCTTTTTCTATTTCATCCCTACTATGAAATGGCGGATTATGCTTGACTACAATTTCCGTCTGAGTCCTATGTCCCACAAAAACTCCCGTATCACGGAATTCTCCCAAATCTTTTTTCTCTATATCATTCATGAGTTCATGATGAAGCTGTTTCGTCAATTCTGTAGTAATCGGAGTATGTTTTCTTGCTAATGTGAAGATAGTATTAAGTACAGCAAAATAATTTTTAACTTCTTTTTCTGATTTGGTTACAGGAATCTGGTCTCCCAGAATAATATTGGTTACATCCATTGGGGAAAGAGGATTACCCTCAATACTTGTCGAGTGATGTGTGGCTAATATTTGATTTTCCTGAGATAGCTGCAAGACAAGAGAGGGAATAAGGTCTTCCCCCAGAAGCTGCCCATACAAACGCTCAATACTACTAAGCTGATTAGCCAAACGAAATGTTAAGTTAAATTTAGGTACAAACATAAACGAAAGATAATGGCTAAATAGTTTTATGGCTAAATGGTTAACCATCTGACCATGTAACCATCCCAACCATTATACCTTAATTGCAATTATTTGTCAAGGTATTTGTAAACATATATGTAAATATGAGCTCTTTTAAATTTAAATTTTAGGGCTAAATATATAATTTAAC
>CAMPGJ010000093.1 GCA_946885425.1 uncultured bacterium | reverse complement strand
GAAAAACTTTTCATTTCTGTGAAAAGAGGGCATTACACGAAAAATATACGAGCAGTGAACTTAAAATATACCTTTTATAGAGGTTTGGAAAAAGCCGGATGAGCCAAAATGACCCAAAGGGGTCAAATGTGGAAAAGATTTCTCATGTGAAAACCATCTTTCTTTCCCTTTCTCTCCTCTGTCTCTTGTGTCTCCTCTATCCCCTTTTGTATTATAAAGGTATGGAGCAAAATCGCCCATTGCTAGTTACCACAGAAGAAGTAAAAAAATTACCCCTGCTTGTTGTCGATAAAAAAGGAACAGTAGGTGTTGCTCTGGCAAAGAAGCTACAGGAAGAATTTCTCGTCGTCCTTGTGAGCGCTCACCCTGCTGCTGAAGAGCTTATTCATAAGAACATTATTCACATCCCCTACAGGAAAAGAATTCCTATGATTCCGGATAATGTTTATTCACATATGTTTCTTTTCTATAATGGAGAAAAGGAGGTTCTTGATATGCTCCCCGCATTCGTAAGAAAATCCCGGCAAACTAACTCGAAGCTTTTTTTTATCACATCACTCCCCTATGCTAACCAGCGCCTTTTTAGCTATTTGTCTCATCATGCATTTCATGATGTCCAGATAATGCTTTTTGGAGAAGTATTCGGCGAGCGCATTGCTGAGGCAAATGTTGTTAATCATTACATTCATCAGGCAAGAGTATATGGAAGAATTGAAATAGTTAATTCAGGGTTGGAGAAGATATATCCAGTTGCCATGGATGACGTATTGAATGCTGTTATCGCTACGGCATTTGGATTAGGGAAAAAACGTAAATTACTGTATGTTTTTCCTCATCATCCAATTACTGAGGTTTCTGTGGGGAGAATATTGCAGAAGATTGATCCACATCTTAAAGTGGATTTTATTAAACAGAAGCGAAAGACAATTGATTATTTTATTCCCGAAGAAGGTGAATATTTCTACCAAAATTATGATTTAGAAGAACGGCTGCGTCCCATCGATTTGTCCAGGAAGGTTTCTCAGCATGTTGTACCGCAAAATAAGTTAAAACTCATTTTGCCAAATAGGAAGGTGGCTCACCCTCTGAGAGCCATTATTTTTTCTCTTCTGTTTGTTGTTCTTCTGCCGATAATTATCACCTTCCTATCTGCACTTATAGGTGCCAGTGCGTTAAGTTCTGCGGCAGCAAAGGCAGAGGAGTTCCAGCTAGGTTCTGCACATAGGTACGCATCTTTTGCTCAACAGTCTTTCCACCTCGCAAACATGTTTAGTCCAGGGCTTACAATTCTTGGTATGCCATTTCGCTCACAAAGTGAGGAATTCATGCAAAAGATCAAAACGGGGGAGGAAGTGTCGATACTTGCTGTTGATATGTTAGGTGCAGGAGAGAAGATCGCAAATGTATATGATGGTAAAAGCAAAAACCCTAAAGACGATTTCTTCCATGCAACAGCAACGTTGAAGAATGCGCTATTAACTCTCCAGCAAATGAAAGCAGAGGACAGGCTTCCTAAGTCGGTGGTAGTAAAACTAGATGGTCTGCGTGACACTGTAGGGCTCGTAGAGAACACAATTGATCTATGGCCGACTCTTAGTGGGTTTGAGGGTAAAAAGACGTATCTTGTGCTGTTTCAGAACAACATGGAATTGCGCCCGGGTGGAGGATTTATCGGATCATATGCTCTCTTAACGCTGGAGAATGGTAAAGCAGAGAAAATGAAGATCTTTGACATATACGACGCGGATGGACAACTAAAGGAGCATGTGGAGCCGCCATATGGACTGAGAAGATATTTGGGTGCTTCTCATTGGTTTATGCGGGATAGCAATTATGACATTGATTTCACTCGTGACGCGGTTGAGGCAGCACGTTTTCTGAAGTCTGAGATGGGAGAGACCGTTGATGGAGTTATTGCAGTTGATACCACATTCCTGCAAAATATCCTTGGAGCCTTGGGAGAGGTTGACGTACCAGATTATGAAGAAAAGGTTCGGGCGGATAATTTCTATATGGTGACGCAATCTCATGCAGAAAAGGATTTCTTCCCGGGATCTACTCAGAAAAAGGATTTTTTACGTGCGCTGACAAATGCCATGCTACTTCAGCTTGAAGAAAGAAAGAATCCTCCATACAGGGAAATTTTGGATCAGGTGGTTAAGTCTATCCGGCAAAAGCACGTTATGATTGTCGCATTGGATCCAGCCGTTCAAAACCTTTTTACTGTGAATAATATGTCTTCATCCCTCTGGGATGGAAGAAGTGGAGGGGAGAATGCTTTCCTTGATTATCTTGGTGTTGTTGAGGCGAATGTTGGGACGAACAAGGTGAACTATTATATCAAGCGTGCGCTGCAGCATTTGGGTAGTATTGACGAGCAGGGTGATTATCAGGCGACAGCAATAGTTAGCTATGATAATACAAGCAAGAAGGACAGCCCTTTCGGTGGAGATTATAAAAACTACGTTCGGTTTGTCTTGCCTGCGAATGCCGAACTGAAGTCGGTATTAATTGACGATACAGAGCTAACAACACTCCCTGCGATAACCGATCCTGCTATATACACTAAAAAAGATTTTGTTCCGCCTTCAGGGCTAGAGATAGAAAAGACCATTGAAAAAGAGAAAACAATTATTGGTTTTTTCTTGATTGTGCCAGCAGGGAGCTCAAAGAAAATTTCTCTTACCTATACCGTATCCCGCGCGGTTAACACGCTTAAATCAGCATTTTCATATGATTTGGTGTTTTTCAAACAGCCTGGTACAGGAGATGATCCTTATTCGTTTGCCCTTTCATACCCTGCAACATTTAAAATGGTTGCCTCAGATAAATCAGGGCGTGACGTGGGAGGGAAGGTTGTAGAATCAGGCACCTTATCTGGAGATACGAATATACGGATGGAGTTTTCGAAGAAATAGTGTTTAGAATTTTGAAGTGGGAAATGGGAGGTTTTTGAAACTTGACGCTTTGAATTTTTGATTATTTGACGTTTTTGATTCCTACTTCAAGCATTCAATGTGTAAAAATTAAAGATCAAGAATATCTCACTTCTCACGTCAAGAATTCTAGAAACTATATCAATGATTCAATCTAGCTTACTTAGCAACATGGGGGATGGCCCGTTGTGATTTGACAAAGAAGTATCCGATGGAGACGAATGTGACAACCGGGGAGACCCAGCTTGGAATATGGAATCCAAACCCTTCCAAAGCCATAACTAGACCCAAACAGAAAATCGCGTACATAGCTCCATTTTTAAGGTAGACGTATTTTTTAATTCTTTCAATATTATGGATAGTTAATTCACGGAGGACTACTGCACCTATCCCATTACCCAAAAGGATAAGTGGTACTGAAAAGGTAAATGCGAATGCACCAAGTACTCCGTCAATTGAGAAACTGGCATCAATTGCCTCAAGATAAAAGATTTTACTTATATCAGATTTTGTACCGCTCATCAGTTGTTTCTCCTGCACTTCGGCATTTTGCTTAAATCCATGGGTAATAAAAAATACTGTTGAACCGACTACAGCTCCAAAAGCAACCATAGGGCTTTGCTGCATAGAGAACCAAACAATCAGGGTCAACAATATAGAAACTACAGCAAAAAACCATACGCCCTGGCGATGGATGAATCTCTCTCCCTTCAAGCCATAATGTTTATCTTCAAGGAATAACCAATGGAAGAATAAGAAAAGAAGGAAAACGCCACCGCCCATTAGGAGTATGGGCGCTGATTGCTCGATAGCTTCACGCACATGTGGGTCGTTACTAAATGTTGCTGTCAGAGCTCCAATGGGCCCTAAAGCCGGGTTTGTAGCCCAAATAATGATTAGCGGCAACAGTCCTCTTACAACGAATACGGCAAAGAGCAAACCCCAAATAAGAAACCAGCGTCTTGCTTTCTGACCCATGGTTGATAGGACTTCAGCATTGATAACAGCATTATCAATACTTGATACAACCTCAAAAAGTATAAGGCCGGCAACGATGAGAACCATTGAAAGGATATCCATAAAGAATATATTATCATGGGCATTGTGAGTCTACAAGTGGTACGAGGGGAGTTACTCTCTTTTCCTTCGAAGTTTGGATACGTGGTGACTAACATGTGCTCTGATCTTTGCTCTTTGTTCCGGAGTCTTCAGGATCTCCATAAATGCAGGGATGAGAGATAGGATAATTACTGCCAAGACGAGCGGGACGATGACTTTGTCGACGTCAGGGATGAATTTACCCAGAAAGAATCCTGCGACAGGTAACCCAATGGCCCAGAGCGCCGCTCCGATAACAGTGTAGAAGAGATATTCTTTAAAGTTCATCTCACTGATACCTGCTACTATTGGCGCAAATGTCCTGATGATAGCAAGG
The DNA here is from genome assembly GCA_946885425.1 of uncultured bacterium. The sequence continues at coordinate 356 of CAMPGJ010000093.1, read as the reverse complement.
AAACGACCGATGATGATTGTTTTCCCACCGTATTTATCATAGAAGGCCTTGGCTTTAAGGATATGATCTTTATGGAAGAATCTGGAATTCTCTCTGTGGAACAGCCTTTTCCCGAAATGTTTGCCGATGAAATAGCCGCAAATGTTTCCTGCGACAGCAGCGACAAATGTGATTGCGCAAATAAGGTAAATATTAAAAAATCCCTGGGATGCTAAAAGCCCTGCGGGAAAAAGAATACTATCTCCCGGTAGAAAAAATCCGAAAAAAAGACCTGTCTCTGCAAAAATAATAGTTCCTAAGGCAATGTAACCAAAGGTAGCTCCGTATAGTTCAACTAGATGAGAAATCTCGAACAT
>CAMPGJ010000092.1 GCA_946885425.1 uncultured bacterium | reverse complement strand
TTCAAGCTCTATCTGTTTATAGATAGCCATGACGACAGGTACTTTTAGAAGACTCGCTAAGTTTACTTCTAGCGTATCATTTACTCCAATTGATGTGCCTGATGGCAGATATTCGAAATAAACACCAAGAGCATCTTTTTGTTTTAAAACATATTGTTTTAGGGCAGTTCGAAGAGGAATAAAATTAACTAAGATGTCATTTTGACTCTCTGTAAAGATCCGTTTGGAAAGAAAAGGGTAATCTTTGGAAGAATTTGCCGTTTTTATTGCTGGTTTGTTTGAGCTATCTGTGCGTTTAACTTCATCAATATAGAGTAATCCAATAAAAATATTTGATATCAGCAAGAGTAAAATAATACTATTTTTTTTCATTCCTCTACTATAAAAGGTAATCCAGGAATTAACAAGAGTGCTCTTTACTCTTTACTCTTTCTTGACACTCATTGTCGGTTTGTTTACTATATAGAGGCAATGGCAGAGAAGAAATCCTCAGTAATTGAAGAAGTGAAGAAAGATTCGCCAGAGAAGAAGAGAATGCTGGGACCTCTTTTGTTTAAATCAGTAACAATCCTTATTGCTGTGCTGGGTATAGGAGTAGGAATATACTTTTATCTCCAATATGACAACGCAAAGAAACTCTTAAAAAACCCCACACTGGCTGCGCAAGGTGAACAGAAGACATTGATTGAAAAGATAGGCAAACTTATTGAGCTGCCAAAAGATGAAGAGCCTACAATCGCTACTGTGTCAGATGTAAATAAATTGAAAAGTCAGGCCTTCTTTGCTAAGGCTCAAAACGGGTATAAAGTGCTTATCTATTCGAAATCAAAGAAAGCAATTCTATATGATCCCAAGGCAAATAAGATTATAGAAGTAGGTCCGATTAACGTCGGCGATGAGAAGGCAGCGCAACCCGCTTCAACAGAACCTACGGATTCCGATAAGGAGCCGGTAAAAGTTGCAATTTATAATGGCACCAAAACTTCTGGTTTGGCAGGCACGACAGAGCTGCAATTGAAGGAGAAGATGAGTAATGTGACTGTGGTAAGCAAAGGTAATGCCAAGGAAAATTATACAAAGACACTGGTAGTCGATTTGACAGGCAAGCAGAAGACCAATGCCTCTGAGATAGCTAAATCTCTTAATGGTGAAGTGGGTAGTCTTCCTCAGGGTGAAGCAGCACCTGCTTCAAATTCTGCACAAATCCTCGTAATAGTGGGAAAGTAAATCTACTATAGCATGTCAATTTATAGCTGTTCCTTCATGCTTGTTTAATCCCATAATATGTGATATACTTCAGGTACGAATTAGGCACGAAATTTTCCAGGTACCATACGGCACCTGGCTTTGCTCAATTGCGAGAGGATGGAGTGCTTACTTCTATATATTCCATGAGCTGGTTTTGTGGGGCTTGCCCCGCGAAGCTTTAGCGAAGTGGGGCCCTTTTACAAGTTACGGAAATACGAAGTCCTGTACCGTTCTGGTACGGGAAAATCCAAATAGGTGGCGCAGTGGAAGCAAAATAGTCATCAAGTCATCACGTCATAAAGTCAAAAGCAAAATTGGACTTGACGACTTTCGACTTGAAGACTTTATAACTTGGCTTCTGCCGCGCTGCCTATCTGGTAGCACAAACCGAGGAGTTAAAATGGAATCAAGCACGCAAGACACCATCAAGCAGCTTCACTACCAAGTTTTCAACAGTGAGCTTGGTCTACCTGTGTGCGCACAGGGATGTCAGCATTCGGATGGCCGTCCTCAGACGCATCCGTGTCTGACTGCACAGGCTGTTTTGAATGAATCGGAGATGGCGAGCGAACTGCTCTCCATGTCTCTTGGCTGAGGAGGCCATCTTGTCGAAAAGCAATAATTTCAAACGTATCAGAAATCCGCTGACGATGGCACAGCTTGCTAAGGAACTGGGCTTGCCCAGTACCCGTGCAGCTGAAGCTGTCATGAAGCGAGCTGGAGTTCAGAAGTACCGTTTGCCTAGCCGCAACTGGGTTGTGGAAGGTGAGCAGCTTTCGAAGCTCCGATCCCATCTCAACGAGAACAGGAGTTCATAATGCCTCGCGTTTATGAGGAGCCTGAGCCCAAGTCCATGGACGAGGGATCGGCTGAACTGGATATGAAGCAGCATCGGGCCAACGATGAAGAGGTTCACTCATGTGAACGTTCACCGTCGGTACGTGCCGTTTCTCCGCTACACCTCAGCAGGTGACAACACCTTAGGTGGTGACATGCTAGAGCACAATCTCAGGATCGAGGAAGACAGAATCTTCTGTGATCAATGCGGTGGAATCGGATCTCTGAATCCTTCACAGGATAGGAGTAACGAACTCCGCTTCGCCAGTCTGGAACACAATCAGAAGATACTCTTTGCTGCGTTCAACCGCAGCAGTGGGGAGTTCCAGACACTCAGGAATCATCTGGAGGATGATGGAAGGTAACCACCTATGTCCAGGCAGTATTAATCTCCACGAGGAGTGAAAAAAATGTACACTGGAATGACTCTCCCGGAAGCGCTTGCCTATGTGCAAAGCGTTTCTATCCCCACCGGTACCAGCCTTGAGAAGTACAGGTTGGCCTGTGAGGCGATCGTCGAGAACAGGTGCGGGCTTTCTGCCTGTGTGCGTATCTTCATCCCTGAGGATGAAGACACCACAGCTGATCCTGCATGGGACAAGGTGATCGATGGATCACAACCGCTCTATCAGTGCGGTACTGTGCGGGTCGTCCACAACCACAACGACTGACAAGTCGTTTTTAGCATTTCCGTAACGATATGAAAGGGCAATTAAGGCACAAGACAAAGTAATAGATATAAGAAGAGATTCGACAGCGCTGCTGTAAGTTGCGACGTTTGTCGCTATCTCCTTCTTCTATTACCCCTTGTGCCTTTTTTGCCAGATATCAGTCGGCATCTGGCTTCGCTATGTACAATTCTATACCTGGATCGATGCAGAACAGAAGAGGATAGTCCGTGATGCATACTATATTCATAAATCCTATTTACTATGGGTGGAATGTGGATAAGTGGGGGATAAGTTGGAATTCTGATCAAGGATATTTCACCTCTCATATCAAGAATTCAAGAGTTATTGCTATGGAGTCTGGAAGCTGGTAGTATAAAATTATACTAGTAGTATACGTTCTATGAAGAGAAGTGCATTTCCTTTTTTGTTGCTTTTTTTTCTCCTTACGTTAGGAGTTGTCATCGCTTCTCAGAAACAACAGGAAATCCGTACCAGAGCATCTGCAAACTCAACGCTTTCTTTAGTCCCATCCACATCGTTTTCTACACCAATTACCAAAAGAGTCGGCGACACTTTGACTTTTGATGTAATGCTTGATCCGAGAAGTAATCAGATATCTACTGTAAAGGTGCATATTATGTATGATTCTTCTGTATTTGAAGTATCTGAAAAAACTGGCTTTACTACCAATAAGAAAGCTTTTCCTGTTGCGGTTGAAGGGCCGATCATTAATAATGACAGCGGTTCAGTTATTGCAACTTATTTTGTTGGAGTGGATCCAAATCAGGCAATTAAAGCTCCAGTAAAGGTGGGCACATTGACTCTCAAGGCAATTAAAGAATCTTACAATTTCTCCACCACTAAAATATTTTTTGAAGACACCTCCCGGGCATATTCAATTGCTTCTCAGGATTATGCATATGAAAATGTGATTGCTACCACAAACCCGGCGTATGTTGTTGTGCGATCAAAAAATAGTGCTCCACTCCCGACTAAAATAAGTATCTCTTCTTCTCCAACTCCTATTTTTGTCAGTACCCCATCAGCAACAATAGTACCATCACCTACGGCAACACCGGTGCCAACGAAGATTCCAAACGATGTTAAACTCTCGCTCAAAGTATTTTTTTCCGGTATAGGAAAAGAACGGTTGGAAAATAAATTTCCTGAACATACAACCAGGTTTGCAAATATTTTGCTTATAGATTCCAAGAATTTTGTTTTTAAGGTTCACAATGTATCATTAAAATATGATGAAGCAGACTATTCTTTCAATGGAGTGCTTAGTGTACCGGATTTAGATGCAGGAAATTATACAATCCAAATAAAGGCTGATGGATTTTTGCAGAATGAAATAGGAAGTATCCGATACCTTGCCGTAGGTTCTGAACATATCTTGCCGCCTGTTTCACTTGCCGGAGGAGATATAAACAATGATGGAAAAGTTACTGTTGTAGATTACAATCATTTGTTTACCTGCTCCATTGTGGATATCGACCTGAAGAAATGTAGTAAATTAATAAAAATGCGTGCGGATTTGGATGATAATGGAAGGGTAGATGAAAATGATCAATTTATCTTTATCAAACAAAATGAATAAAGTATTTTTAATTTTGTTATTAGTGACTATCAGTGTTCCTTTGGCTTTATTTGCAGCGCAGAATAATGGTTCATTAAAGCGGGCTGTTTCGGCTGATACAATTGGTCCTACAGAAATAGAATTTACCATATACCTTGACGGTATAGGTAACATTGGTGACAGTACCAACCCTGACAGTACCGGAAGTAATAAAGATCCAGATTTATACGTCAAGTATTTAAAAATTTCCTTTTATGATCGGGTATCCAGATTGGTTTTGACAAAGACAGAGCTTCTTAAATTTAATTATGGGCAGGGAGCATATAAGACACAAGTTGAGTTGGACAATGAGTTGCCCACAGGAGAATATTCTATTAAAGTAAAAGTAGACGGATATCTACAA
>CAMPGJ010000091.1 GCA_946885425.1 uncultured bacterium | reverse complement strand
GATTTGAAATTTAAAGAGAGTGGATTCCTGGTTTGCGGCCAGGAATGACACGTAAAGATTCCCAGTTGACAGGTTTGAGAGGTGTGCTGTATTCTGTATAAGATGTTTAAGAATAAGACTTTGGTGATTGCATTGGTGGTAGTCCTCGTTGCTGTTGTGGCGGGTGGAGGATATTTTATTTTTGGAAAATCTAAGGCTCCTGTTGAAGAGGCAGAGGAAATGCAGGATGTTGTTCTGAAACTCTCTCCTGAGGATATTGGTCTTTCCATGACTCCTTCACCTGATAATAAAAAAATAAAATTTGCTATTGATAAACTTTCTGGTATTACATCTGTTGAATATGAGTTGACGTATGAGGCTGATTCTACAGCTGCAGAACAGAGTGAAGGTGGAGAACCTCGCGTGCAGCGAGGCGTTACAGGAGAGTCTACAATCGATTCTGGAAAAAGTGAATATGAATCTCCATGGTTGGATTTAGGAAGCTGTTCCAAAAATGTCTGCCGGTATGATAAAGGTGTAGATTCTCTGACCCTCACTTTAAAAGTTATTAAAGACGGAAAGACGTACTCCGTAGAAGACACCCTCGAATTATAATAGTCATCAAGGGTATCAGGAGTATCCCCACTTCGCCAAAGGCTTTGACGGGGCGAGGCAAAAGTATCAAGAGCCTCTTTTTTATATAATCTTCAAATAATAATTTGATAAATCCAATTATGTAGTGGAGCAATTTTCTTGCAGTGCAGAGCTGCCTTTTAAGTCGCGATGAATCGCGCCACTACAAATTAAATGGAATGCCTTTGGTACCCTTTATTTTGTGTTTTATTCTTCTGTCATACACTACAAACCCGCTCTTGCCTGTTGACAACTTTTCACGTAAGGTTCAGAATAAAGAGTATGTAGTACAAAGTAGGAAAATGTAGTACAAAAATAATGGTTACATAGTTGTATGGTTTTATGGTTCTTTAACCATCTAGCCATATAGCCATTTAACAATGAATAAAAATGTTGATGATTTATGTTAATCGGGCAGTTTGAAGGAAAGGTTGGGGAAAAACATCAGGCTTCGATGCCTAGGAAATTTAGGGATGAGCTTGGGGAGAAACTAATTATTACGAAGGGGTTTGAGAACTGTTTGATTATTGTTTCAGAAGAGAAATGGAAGACGCTATTGGAGGGAACTGAGGGAAGACCTTTTACGAATAAAGCGACGAGAGAACTACAGAGATTTTTGCTTGGGAACGCGACCGATGTTGAGTTGGACGGAAAAGGAAGGTTTGTTATACCGGAGTATTTACGGAATTTTGCAGGGATTAAGAATGAAATTGTTTTTGCCGGAATTCAGAGGTTTGTAGAGATTTGGGATAGAGAAGGTTGGGAGAAACACCAGGTTGGATTGGCGAAAGATATCGAAGGAATAGCAGAGAGATTAGGAGAAGAAAACAGTTAAAAGTTTAAAGTTAAAAATTAAAAGTTAAGGTTGATATAATATTCTTCCTTAATTTTGCACTTTGCATTTTGAACTTTGGAATTAAAAGAGTCGGGCAGGTTTATGAAAGATACATATCATAGTAGCGTACTTTTACATGAGGCGATTGATTCGTTGCAGATTAAGCCGGGGAAAACGTATATTGACGGAACATTAGGAGGAGCGGGTCATACACGAGAAATTTTGAAGAGAGGGGGAAGAGTTCTAGGAATAGATTTTGATCAAGACGCATTATCTAATGCTAAGTTGAGAGTTGAGAGTGGAGAGTTGAGAAATGACAAGAGCTTAATTTTGGCGAGGGGTAACTTTAAGGATGTTGATAAGATAGCCCAAGAGCATGGAGTTGAGAATGCAGCTGGAATTTTGCTGGATTTGGGAGTTTCGAGCCATCATTTTGATGAGGTAGGAAGAGGATTTAGTTTTCAGCATGAAGCAGAGCTCGACATGAGGATGGATCAGACGCTGACACTGAAGGCGGCTGATTTGATCAATGTTCTGCCAAAGCATGAATTGGCGGAGTTGTTTTTGAAGCTCGGTGAAGAATGGAAAGCGAAAGCAATTGCGGATGCTGTTGCTAAAGCCCGTCAGGTAAGTCCAATTAAGACAACAACTGAATTGGCTAAGATAGTAAGCAAGGTTGTACCTAGCGGTAAGCCTGGTATTAATCCTGCTACAAAAGTATTTCAGGCGTTACGTATTGCAGTGAATGATGAACTGAATAATGTGAGGGAGGTATTGCCAAAAGCAGTACATTTGCTTGAACGGGGAGGAAGATTGGTAATTATTACTTTTCATTCGTTGGAAGATAGAATCGTGAAGCATACCTTTAAAGATTTTGCGGCTGATGGTCTGGGTACAATAATTACGAAAAAGCCGATTGTGCCTAGTGATGAGGAGGTTGAGAGGAATAAACGGGCACGAAGTGCGAAGTTGAGAGTGTTTGAGAAAGTTAATGGTTAAATGGATGGATGGTTGAATGGTTAAAGAACCATATAGCCATAAAACCATGTAGCCATGAATAGATACAATTTATGAGGAAACCATTATTTATTATTGGGGGTTTGTTAACTATCATTTTGGTGTTGTCTGTTGTGCAGGTGACGCTGGTGAATGGTATGTCTACTGGTGGAGTAAAGTTGGCAAGTATTCAAGATAAGATTAAAGAATATAAATTGCAGAATCAGCTTCTGAAGGAAGAGTATTTGCAATTGTCATCATTGACCAATATCGATCAAAAAGCAAAATCGATTGGTTTTGTAGAAGCAAAGACGCAAATTAATTTATCGACACCTATGCCTATAGCCTTGAAACAGTAGTGCTAGAAGATCCACAATTTTCAATTTACAATTTTTAATTTTCAATCAATGCCACAAAACTCAATGTTTAAAAATTGAATCATTAAAAATTGATTAAAAATTGCAAAATTGAAAATTAAAAATTAAACTTATCTTGTATAATAAGGTATGGCTTGGCGGTATCGATTTGTTTTGGTTTTCTTTCTCTTCCTGTTCCTCTTGGTCATATCCCGTCTTTTTTATTGGCAGGTAGTCCGAGCACCGGAGTTGGTAACGCTTGCCCAAGCACAATATGGGAGACAAATTGCCTTGATTCCTGAAAGAGGCGAGATAAAAACTTCAGATGGATTTGCAATTGGAGCAAATAAATTGGCTTATATTGTATGGGCCAATCCAAAAGAGGTGAAAAATAAAGAGCAAACAGCGGAAATTCTCTCTCCCATGTTGGATGTGGATACCGCTACTATTAGCGGGCTACTATCCTTGGACCGATATTGGGTGTCTCTTAAGTCCCGGGTAAATAATCCGGTAAAGAAAAAAGTAGAAGCTCTCGACCTTCCGGGTGTTGGCTTTCAAGATCAATCAATCCGTTTTTATCCTGAGGCGTCTATGGGAGCAAAAGTGTTGGGATTTGTGGGAAAAGATCAGAATGGGGATGATAAGGGATACTTTGGACTTGAAGGGTTTTATGACAGTCAGTTAAAGGGTAAGGCGGGTTATTCTATCATGATTCATGATGCATCAGGTCAGCCGATTCTTGCAAAGATGAATAATAGCTCAATCAAAACAGACGGCAGAGATTTAGTGCTTCATATGGATCGCACAATACAATTTATACTTGACCGTGAATTGAAGAATGGTATTGAGAAATATGGTGCTGTTAGTGGTACCGCCGTAGTTATGGATCCCAAGACTGGTGGTATACTCGCGATGTCATCTTTTCCTACATTTGATCCCAGAGAGTATCAGGAGTATTCGGATGACCTTTATAAAAATCCTCTGATAACTGATACGTATGAACCAGGATCGACATTTAAGCCGCTTGTTATGGCAAGTGCATTAGATGCAGGAGTGGTTAAAGCTGATACAAAATGCCCTATTTGTTCTGGACCGATTACTATTGGTGAATATCAAATACGCACATGGAATAATGAGTATAATGAGGATGTGACAATGACAGATGTTATCATTCATTCTGATAACACAGGAATGGTCTATACCGGGCGTAGGTTAGGGCTCGATAGGATGTTGTCTTATTTGAAAAAATTTGGAATTGGGGAAATGACCGGTATCGATCTTCAGGGTGAATTTGCCCCATCTATACGTGACAGGGACCAATGGTATCCGATTGATGTGGCGACAACTACATTTGGGCAAGGAATCACGGTGACACCAATTGAACTTATCACTGCTTTTTCTGCCATTGCTAATGGAGGAAAGCGTATGGAACCGCATGTAGTGGCAAAAATTCAAACGAAAGATGGTAAAGAAATAGAGATTTTGCCAAAAGTATTGAGTAAACCTATTTCTTCAAAAGCATCTAAGGTCATAACAGAGATGATGGTGAATGCTGTTAATCAAGGTGAAGCGAAATATTTGAAACCCAAGGGGTATCGAGTAGCTGGTAAAACAGGAACTGCTCAAATCCCCGTGGAAGGTCATTATGATGCAAATAAGACCATAGCTTCATTTATCGGATTTGCTCCAGCAGATGATCCTAAATTCTTGATGCTGGTAGTTATTGATCGTCCAACGACATCAATCTACGGAGCTGAAACAGCAGCTCCAGTATTTTTCAAAGTAGCAAAGGACATTTTGACGTACTACAATATACCCCCGGCAGAGTAAAGGGGATAGGTGCTATGGGATAGGGGCTAGATTGCTGCGGCAAGATTTTCGGGTTTTTTTGGGTGACTATCCCCTATAACCTAGACCCTAAATAATCGGAGAGTCCTTCTTTCACACTTTTGAATGCTAGGGGGAGATTGAGGACTT
>CAMPGJ010000090.1 GCA_946885425.1 uncultured bacterium | reverse complement strand
AAGAAGCAGGCGGCTTTAGCGGCTAATTATCCTTTTGCTACGATTGAGCCCAATGTTGGGATCGTTCCAGTGCCGGATGATCGGTTGACTAAACTTGCCGAAGTGACGAAAGAGGAGGAAAAAATGAATGCGCTTCCTCCGATTAAATCTGCAACCGTCGAATTCTATGATATTGCGGGGTTGGTTAAGGGCGCGAGTGTTGGTGAGGGGCTGGGGAATAAGTTCCTTTCTCATATCCGTGAAGTGAGCGTTATTTGTCATGTGGTGCGGGCATTTGAAGATATTGATGTGATCCGGGAGGGAAGTATTGATCCCAAATCTGATTATCTGACTATCCATACAGAACTTATCTTGGCTGATTTACAGACAGTAGAAAAGCAGAGGGAAAGTAAAGCTGTCAAAACAGATCCGGTGAAAAAATCAGCTGTTGAAAAGTTATATAAGCAGTTAAACGATGGCAATGCTGCAAGAGATGCTTCTCTAACTCCTGAAGAAAAAGAAGCTGTCAAAGATTTGTTCCTCCTCTCTAATAAACCTGAAATCATCGTCCTTAATGTGGATGAGGGCGCACTGAACCAATCAGAACAGATTATGCAGAACTACTCGGAAATGTTAGAAGCTCCTTTGGATAAATTTGTCGTTGTATCTGCCAAGATAGAGTCAGAGCTTGCTTCTCTCTCTGATGAGGAGCAAAAAGAATATTTGAAGGATTTGGGATTGGATCAATCAGGTTTGGAACGGCTTATTCAGAAAGCATATATGCAATTGGGCCTTATCTCTTTCCTTACAGCAGGGGAGAAAGAAGTGCGTGCGTGGACAATCGGAAAAGGCGAAACAGCACCTAGTGCGGCTGGAGCGATTCACACCGACTTCACGAAGAAATTTATCAAAGCTGAAGTAGTCGGGTTCGATGACTACATTTCTTTGGGTGGGAGAAAGAAAGCTCGTGAAGTAGGTAAAGCGCGTCTTGAAGGAAAAGACTACATAGTCAAAGACGGCGACGTCATCGAGTTTAAGATTGGCGCATAATCCTCATCCTCATTTTTTACTCCCAATGTTTAGTTTTTGTTGTGTTATGGTCAAGTAGGGAAGTCCGCATCTGGATAACGTATATGTAGAGATCAGTTTTCTTATGGCCGGTGCAGAAAAAGGACACTTTTCCCCCCATGAGCCCCAGCATAAAGAGGCGCTTACTCCCGTTAAAGAAATCATCATATTAACTCAACCCGAATTCAAACGTACGAAAGCAAGGGACCCCCGCTATAAAGAGCTGAAAGAGCATGAGCCGCTCCCTGCATGGAGAAACGAAGTTGTGTACCAAATAATGACTAGAAGTTTTTTTGATTCCAATGGTGATGGTAATGGTGATCTACGGGGTATTATCAAAAAAGCTGATTTTATTAAAGACATGGGTTACGACGCTATCTGGCTCAATCCAATCCATAAATCTCCTCAAAAAGATAATGGCTATGATGTTGCCAGCTATTATAAGGTTGATCCACGATACGGGACCAATAGCGACTTAGAAGATCTGATAAGGACGATGAAGGATATTGGAGTAGGAGTGCACTTGGATCTAGTGGTTAATCATTCATCGAGTGAGCATGCCTGGTTTAAGCGTTCAAAAGAATCGAAAGATAGTATGGTACGGGATATTTATGTTTGGAAAGATGGGAAAAAAGCAGAGTGTGGAACACCTTTACCTCCTAATAATTGGTTAAGTTATTTTGGTGGTCCTGCCTGGGAATATAGTGCTCAGACCGGACAATTTTATCTCCATAAGTTTGATAAGGACCAGCCTGATTTGAATTTACATAATCCTGTCGTGGAGGATCATGTAGTGAATAAAATTATCCCTAGACTAACAAAGATGGGTATACGGGGATTTAGAATGGATACAGCGGATATCACACATGAGGATCCTACATATACAGATGCAAAACCAAATCCTAAATATCGTTCGGGTATAGATACAGAAATGTACCAACTAAAAATGAAGGATAAATATATGGAACGGGAAATGAGTTACACCTTTTTGCGCAGGATTAGCGAGAAGCTAGATGATGCAGGAGGCGTGCTGATAGGGGAAATAGATTCAGGAGATTTATCACATCTGCAGGATTTGTATACCAAAGGCAAGATGCATGTCCCGTTTAATTTTAATCTTATGAAAGATATTGCTGATAACGGTCTCAAAGCCGGGAGCTTGAAGCAGAAATGGGATGAGTATATGCAGGCTATCCCTGAGGGATCATGTACATCTATTGTTTTTGATAATCATGATAGGTACAACAGGTTATCAGAAAAGGTCGGGGCGAACATACGCCCCTTAACGTTGATGGAGATGGCTATAGGGAGTGAAGGCGGTACTATGCGTTTTGTATATTACGGTGATGATATTGCGATGCCCAGCGGCCCCATAACTGAGAAGACAATAGATGATCCACAAGGTAAACTTCAGGGATTGAAATTCTGCCGTGATTTCAGTAGAACACCAATGCAATGGGAGAATTCGGTTAATGGTGGGTTTTCTGTTAACCCGGATGCGAAATCATGGCTGCCTGTGGGTGATCCGTCTAATGGAAATAATGTCAAAGATCAGTTGGCTGACAAAGGATCTATGCTAAATTTGACGAAGGATTCGATAGCATTTTTTAAGCGGCAGCCTGCATTGCTCAAGGGGAGATATGTGCCTTATCAAACCTTTGATGAGGATATGATGGTTTTTGGAAGGGAAGCGAACGAACAACAATGTCTTTTCTTAGGCAATTTTTCCAACGAGCAAAAAGTTATGGTGTTACCCGAAGGAAAGACACAAGGAGAGATGCTTTTCTCCACTGATCATGGACGAGAGTTACAAGTAGTTGATAAAAAAATAAAGCTCGGTCCGCATGAAGCTTGTGTTATTGAAGTGAAGAGGAATTAAGTTTCGGTAACGATTATCGCAAGAGAGCCGAATGACGTTAGACGCTAAACGAAACGGGCATCGTAACCGTAAGACGACGACTAATGGGGCTACTCTTCTGGTTCTGGGGGTAAGAACCCTGCCTGCCGGCAGGCAGGTCTTCAGTTATTATTCTTCAGGCTCAGGCGGTAAAAATTCTTCGCCTCCTGAATCTTGAGCTGGTTGTCCGTATTCATTGGGTTTGAGCCAATATATGTATTTGCATCCTGTTGCTTTTCTTGCTTCTTTATCCCAGCCTGCTGTAGAACATTTTTTCATTTTTTTACCTGCGTTAGTAGTGAAGAGGACAAGCTTTTGTCCACAATCAGGGCAATCTTCATCGAGTTTTTCAGTTGTTCCGTTAATCCACTCTACATAATCACAACCAACAACTTTTTTAGTTGCTGTATCCCAGCTTCCGGTGGAGCATTTCTTCATTTTCTTTCCGAATCTGGTGGTTGCGAGTATAAGTTTCGCTCCGCATTTGGGGCACGCTTCATCAAGCTCTTCAGGTTCTATCTGGAACCATTTGACGTAGTCGCATCCTGTATTTTCTTTAGTTTCTGGATCCCATCCTCCTGTGGAACATCTTTGGAGTTTTCGTCCTGTTTTTGTGACTGATATTTCTCCAAGTGCACTACCGCATTTAGGACACACACCTTCTGGGACTTTATCTTCACCAACTTTTACCATGTCTTCTATACTACTGTTTTCGGAGTGGGGAAGTCAAGGAGGAATTAAGAATTAAGAATTAAGATGCAAAGATTGATAGTTGAAAAATACCCTTTGTCATTCCCTCGAACGTGGGAATCCAGGAGGTAAAAATAATTTTTTCATTTACTTTTCTTTTTTCTCATTTTGTAATAAACATATGCTCCGGCGAGTAGGGCGAGGAGGAGGATTTGAACAATAGCTTGTGTGTTGGCGAAATTGTCATTTAGCTTTTCATAACTGAGTAGTCCTGCATAGCCGAAGTAGAGGAAGAACATACTTCTTATCCATGTTCCTGCAAAGGTTGCTAATAAATAGGTTTTGATATTAATTTTTAAAATACCACAGATTAATGAAACTGGTGTTGTGGGAAAGATAGGAATTGCACGGGCTAAAAAAAGGATGATAAAGTCTTTCCAGTCTTTATTCAGCCGATTACTAAGTTGCTCTATCTCTTTATGAGTTACGCCTATCGCCCGTCCGAAGCGGGGGACAATAAAATGCTCTGCTTTGTCTCCTAAAAAGTAAACAGCCCATGCTCCCAGTACTTTTCCTAGCGCCCCAATAAAGCCCAGGTAGACTAGCAGGAAAAAGAGAGTATATCCTTGTGTTTTCGCTATCGCTCCGGCTATTATGAGCATAAAAAGAGATGGGATTGGGGGAAAAATCTCATCAATAAACATTCCTAAGAAGACAAATAGTTCCAGAGGAATTTGGAGGGCGATTGCTTCAAAATATCTGATGATAGCGTGAAGATGTTCATTGCTCATTTATTCTATTATAACAATATTGATTTCCTACTTTTGCTTGAAGATTAAATTACTTTTGGAATAATGTTGGTGTATACTAATACTATGTTTATTTTCCGTCCAAGAAAGCAAAATCAGCAATCTACTCAACCAATTCAGCAAATTCCTTTCCAGCCTGGGGAAGCGGGGATTACCCCTCCTGTACCACCTCAAGAACCGCCGAAAGATATGGGGAAAAGAGTCGTGTTTCTATTTGCAGGTATTGTGATTATTTATTTGATAGCATTTGGAATATTCATGCTTTTGGGGGGAGGGAAAAAACTGGATAAGGCTTTCCCTAAAAAAGAGGATAACAAATCTCAAATGGAAAATGG
>CAMPGJ010000089.1 GCA_946885425.1 uncultured bacterium | reverse complement strand
ATATAGTACAGTCCGAGCATATCTTCATCAGTATCCTCTTCGCAGCATGTTTGGTGTATTTTTCCTCTTACTCGTTCTTCTTTTTGCAGGGAAGCTACTGCAAAAGGCTCCAGAAGATAAGCCAAAAGCTGAAGTAGTAAAATCTGTCCGTGTTTATAATATCGGTGAATCACCCAAAGCGACATTCCAGGCGAAAATTGAGAAAACCGGCGTGGTAAAGATTATTGCCCAATCAGGAGGTATTGTACAAAATGTATCTGTTCAGGAAGGTCAGAAAGTAGGTCGTGGTCAACAACTGATTTCTCTGTCATCAAATTATCAGGGGGGCAATGCAGGAGCACTCCAGCGGCAGATCGCTCAAACCCAGTATCAGAATGTACTTGATACGTATGATCAGCAAAAAGATCTGTTGCAGAAACAGCGTGATGTGGCTAATGCAACCAATGAAAATAACCAAAAGCTCCGCGATATTTCAGGAAAATCAAATGATGAAACGAAGTCGCTTATTTCTTCTAACCAGACCCTGCTTGATGGGTTAAATGCAGCTCTGAGCGCTGATCCGACAAATGCCACAATAGCAGGCCAGGTTAATACACTCCAGGGAGCGGTAAATCAATTAAGAGGATCACAAAGAAGTTTGGAATATCAAGCATCAGGTGATAATCCCCCTGCTAAATTAGGTAATTTACAAAAAGATATTACACAGGAACAGCTGGATGTGCAGGAAAAAGCACTCGCGATGAATAGAGAGCTCTCCCGTTTACAATTAAGCTTGGCTTATGTAAATGAAGCAACTATGTATCCTGCCAGTCCATTTGCAGGTATTGTCCAGCGCGTTTATGTACATCCCGGTGATTTTGTTAGCCCGGGAACACTTTTGGCAGTTATTGCTTCTCCTGATGTCAAAACAACTGTTGTGCTGACAATCCCCCGGCAAATAGCAGAGATTATCTCAACTGGTGATCCAAGCGAACTGCTTATTGGAAGTAAAAAAATTGCGTTAACTCCTTATTATGTTTCATCTGAGGCGACGGATGGTACGCTTTACAGTGTTTTCTATGATGTACCTCCGGAAGAACAGATTTCTGTGGCGAATGGAGAATATATTTCTGTTAACGTGCCTGTAGGGACAACACAGACATCGGCAGCTGCGCCTTTTGTCCCGATTGATGCAGTCTACCAAACGCAGGAAGATGCTTTTGTTCTTGTCGTAAAGAATAATAAAGCAGAAACAAAAATTGTAAAGCTTGGCGAAGTCTTCAGTGACTACGTAGAAGTTGTCTCAGGCCTCGGATCAGGAGACCGTGTGATCCTCGACCGTAATGTTGTAGCAGGAGACAAAGTTAAGGTTAATTAATATCCAATGGCAAATATCCAATATCCAATTTCCAATCCCTAAAGAGCTCTTTCGTCATTTGATATTTGGTATTTGATATTAGATATTGGATATTAAACTATAATGGAGATAACTACTTATTTAAAACAACTAAAATTTGATCCGAAGTTATTGAATGGTCTATTTGCACATTATTTGCAAAATACCCGCTTGGTGGTGCTTATTGTTCTGCTTGTAGTTATTGTAGGTATTGTCAGTTATCTCAATCTTCCCCGTGTTCTCAATCCTGAGATTAAAATCCCTATTGTTATTGTCTCTACTGCACTTCCGGGTGCTTCGCCAAAAGACGTTGAGTCACTGGTAACTATCCCTGTTGAGGATAGCCTGAGTGGTATGCAGGGAGTGAAGACAATTACATCAACGTCTCGGGATTCTGTGTCAGTTGTTACTATGGAGTTTAATACCGGTATTGATCCTGAAAAAGCAAGAATAGACGCAAAATCAGCCGTAGAAAGTATTACCAATCTACCTAAGGACGCAAGAACTCCTAATGTGCAAAAGCTTGATTTTACCAATGAACCGGTTTGGACATTTACGCTTAGTAGTAATAAAGACTATCTCAGTCTTGTGCGTTTCGGCAAAAGTCTCAAAGACAATCTGAAGGATCTTCCAACCATAGATAAGGTTGAAACCACAGGTTTGGATAGTGAAGAAATACAAATAGTAGTAAAACCAGAAAAAATTTCAACCTATGGAATTAATCCTGCTGCTTTGGCGCAAATGATTCAGGCAACAACCGGTTCTTTTCCAGCAGGAACGGTAAATACAGCTAACTCTTCTTTTGTGCTGAGTATTGATTCTACAGTAACTACTATTACTGATCTGCGCAGAATGCGTGTTTCTGTCAATGGAACGACAGTGCTTCTCTCAGATATTGCAGATATCCAGAGGCATACAAAACCTAGTGTCGGTAATTCATTTATCGCAAGCAAAACACAAGCGCCTGTTGAGACGGTGCGTTTTGATATTTATAAAAAAAGCTCTGCCAATATTACACAAGCAGTTGAAGATGCCCGAAAGTTAAGTGAAAAAATGATTGCTTCTTATCATGGTACGTTTACAATTTCTTCGGTTATTAATAGCGGTGAAGAAATAGACCGGCAATTCTATGATTTGGTCCGGGATCTGGGAATTACTGTTGGATTAGTTTTTATAGCTCTTTTTATCTTTTTAGGTATGAGGCAGGCAATTGTTGCTTCTCTCGCTATTCCTGCGACATTTCTTCTCACATTTATTATCATGAGCATGACTGGCATCGCTCTTAGTTTTATTGCGTTCTTTTCCTTTTTGTTATCGTTAGGTTTGCTGGTAGATGACACAATTGTTGTGATATCAGCGTTAACAGCTTACTATCGAACAGGTAAATTTACTCCCCTTCAGGCAGCTTTGCTTGTTTGGCGCGATTTCAAAACAGCAATTTTCACATCGACATTGACTACCGTATGGGGATGTGTTCCCTTACTTCTTGCCTCAGGGATTATCGGTGAATTTATTAAGCCAATCCCGATCATTGTTTCAACGACATTGCTTGGTTCCTTCCTGGTTGCAATGTTTTTGACACTTCCTTTCATTGTCTTGCTTCTCAAGTCCCAAACTCCCAAGCGGGTTGTCGTGCTTTTCAGGGTTTTGGGTATAGCGCTGCTTTTTAGTATATTCATTGCTGTAGCGCCAAAGGGTCCTTTGTTCCTTCCTTTGGTAGGCTTGTTCTTCCTGAACGTTTTTGTTTATTTTCAAGTAAAGGATCAATTATTCAGTGCACTTCGTAAGCGGTATAAGCGGGATGCATCCGCTCGTTCATGGTCTTCATATTTGGAGCATGGAATCATCAGTTTTGAAGTAATAGGTGAGAGATACAGACGTATTATTGATCATATTCTCTCAACCTCAATTACGCGCCGTAATACAGTTATTGGTGTTGCATTATTTTCTATCTTTTCGTATCTCCTTTTGCCGCTTGGATTTGTAAAAAATGAATTTTTTCCTAAAGCTGACCAAAATTATTTATACCTTTCTTTGGAGCTTCCAGCCGGAACGAAGTTAGAAAAAACAAATGAGGAGGCTATGAAGATTTTGGATGACGTCAGAACGTTCCCTTCAGTCGATTTTGCTACAGCCACCCTGCGGTTGAGTATTGATCCTGGACGTGGTTATGCAGGAGCAGAAGATAACAATGCATTAATTACACTTGTTCTTCCACCACCTAGTAAACGCAGTGATACATCTTCTGATATAGCCGATCATATCCGTCAAAAATATGCAGGATATCAGGCGGGGATATTATCAGTTGTTGAGGTAAGCGGTGGACCACCGGCTGGAAGTGACGTGCAAATAAAACTTTCCGGTAATGATCTTACTGTGTTAGACAATTATGCTAACAAGGTTCAGGATTTTTTGGGTAAGCAGCCTGGTGTGACTAATATTAGTAAATCGATAAGACCCGGTACAAGTAAAATTGTTTTTGTTCCCGATTATCAAAGATTGTTAGATGCGGGAATCACTCAGGATCAGCTGGGTTTATGGCTGCGTACTTATGCTAGTGGTTTTACCCTGCAGGAAGATGCAAAACTTGAAAGCGGGTCAAATGAGAGTAAGGACATCGTCTTCCGCACCTCACTTGATCCACAGACTGTTAGCGCGACAGAGAGTCTTCTTATACCCACGTCAGAAGGTCCTGTGGCTATAGCGTCCTTGGGTAAATTTGTTCTGGGCACCAATCCTACGTTAATTACACGTGAAGAAGGAAAGCGTACGATATCAGTTTCGGCAAGTGTGACCAAAGGATTTTCTATAACAGATAAAAATAAAGATTTGGAAACCTTTGCTAACTCACTAAATTTAACTGATGGTTATTCATGGAGTACAGGTGGCGCGAATGAAGAAAATCAAAAATCAGTAATGTCTATTATGCAGGCAATGCTGCTCTCATTCTTCTTGATTATTGTGACCATGGTTTTGCAATTTTCGTCATTCCGTAAAGCATTTATTGTTATGCTTGTTATCCCGCTGTCTATCTCCGGTGTATTTATTGTTTTTGCCCTCACCACAACTCCTCTATCATTCCCCGCGTTGATTGGTGTACTTGCTCTCTTTGGTATTGTTGTGAAGAATTCTATTCTTGTCGTGGATAAGATCAACCAGAACCTCAAGAGTGGATTGCCATTCCGTGAGGCAATTGTTGACGCTTCTGAGAGCCGTCTTGAGCCGATCGCCCTGACATCATTTGCAGCAATTATCGGTTTGGTCCCAATCACGTTATCTGATCCGCTCTGGAGAGGCCTGGGAGGCGCTATCATCGCCGGTCTGTTCTTCTCCGGATCAATAATGCTATTCTTCATCCCGGTAGTGTATTATTTGATGTTCGAATCTTCCGAAGGAAAAGGCAAGAAAGCGTAGTGGCGGCATTTATGACGCTTTATATATAATTCGATCCTTATTACTGCTAAAGTGCGATAAATCGCACCACTACAAAATTTG
>CAMPGJ010000088.1 GCA_946885425.1 uncultured bacterium | reverse complement strand
TTGTGATGCGGTCGATTATTATGGTGGGTTTATCGTTTTTTGTGTCCAGGCGGCCTTCTACGATGATGACGGTGTCGTTGACCAGGAGTCTTTTGTATTCCTGGAAGACTTTGGGGAAGACGACGCACTCTATGGTGATGCCTTTGTCGTCGGAGATGTTGATGAAGGCCATTTCAGCGTTAGATTTCTTTGTGAAGATTCTTTTAGAATTTTCCAGAATACCGCCTAGTTTGACTCTAGTTCCTGATAATTCTTCTTCCAGCATTTCAAATTCGTGCGTGGCTGTTGTTTTGGCCTGCATCAGTTTATCCATATGCGGGTGAGAAGTAAGATAAATGCCCAAGAGCTCTTTTTCAAAGGTGAGCTTTTCTTCTTCGGTGAAATCTTCAATATTTGTTATAGAGAAATTAAGTGTCTGTACATCACTTGCATCCTCATCATCAAAAAGAGACGCTTGTCCTTCTGAAGTTTGTTTTTTTATCTGGTTAATCTTAGCCACGATTTCAGGCAGAGCTACGAGGAGCGATGCCCGATTACCAAATTCATCCATGGCACCTGTTTTGATAAGACTTTCAATTGTTTTTTTATTAACTGTTGAGAGATTTACCCGCAAACAAAAATCCTGGAAGCTGGTAAAGGGTTTGTCCCCTCTGGCTTCGATGATGTTTTCGATGACTGCTTCTCCTACGTTTTTTACTGCTGACAATCCGAAACGGACTTGAATTTTATCTTCGATAGAGAACTCTTTATCTGATCTATTGATATGAGGGGGAAGAACAGTGACATTCAGTCGTCTGCATTCTGCGATAGCCTGGGCAATTTTTTCATTTTTGGCAGGTCCTGTGGTGCCTCTTGATTCGGCGGTTAGTAAGGCTGTCATGAATTCAACAGGGAAATTCGCTTTAAGATATGCAGTGCGGAAAGCGATGATCGCATAACATGCAGCATGCGCTTTATTGAATCCATAGCCGGCAAAAGGTGCAATCAGCTCGAAGAAGCCTTCGGCTTTACTCATGGGCAATCCGTTGGCGACACATCCTTTGATAAATAATTCTTTTTGTTTTTTCATCTCGGCAGGAATCTTTTTACCCATGGCTTTGCGGAATTTGTCTGCATCCAGCCATGTATAACCGGCCAATGTAATAGCTGTCAGAAGAACATCGTCCTGGAAGGTGATAACACCATATGATTCTTTCAAAATTTCTTCCAGACGAGGATCTGGGTAATCGATAAGGGCGGGGTTATGCTTTCTTTTGATAAATTCGGGGATAATAGCCATAGGTCCCGGACGATACAGCGCCACCATTGCTTGCAGATCAAAAATAGAAGTAGGCTTTAATTCTTTAATATACCGGCGCATGCCGGGTGATTCTAGCTGAAAGATACCGGTAGTCTCTCCTTCTGAGAGCAGGTCATACGTCTTTTTATCACTAAGATCTACCCGGGTGAAATCAGTATCGATATGTTGGTTCTGTTTGATGAACTTGATTGTTTCTTCGATGATAGTGAGGTTACGAAGCCCCAGAAAATCCATCTTCAGCAGACCTACACCATCTTCACCCACATGATACATATCATATTGTGTAACTACTTTATCTCCGTTACTTTCTCTTTGTAGCGGTGTGTATTCAGTCAGTGGTTTATCTGCGATCACGACACCTGCTGCGTGAACGGATGCGTGCCGGGCTACCCCCTCTAGTTTTTTGGCCATTTCGATGAGTCTTTGTGTTTCGTCTTCGGTGTCATAGGCCATTTTCAACTCAGAGCTTTGCGCGAGCGCGCCATCCAAAGTCATCGAGTGTCCCTGAAAACCTGGTGGGATCAATTTGGATATTCTATCAGGAGCGGCGTAGGGCATACCCATGGCGCGGCCCACATCCCTGATGGATCCTTTGGCTTCCATAGTTCCAAAGGTGATGATCTGGGCGACTTTATCTTTGCCATATTTTTGGGTGACGTACTGGATGACTTCTTCACGTCTGGTGTCAGCAAAGTCCAGATCAATATCAGGGGCCGATGGACGAAGCGGATTAAGAAATCGCTCAAAGGGTAATTTGAAGAAGAAAGGATCAGCATCAGTTATATTGAGCACGTATGAAACGACTGAGCCTGCAGCAGAACCTCTGCCTGGACCCACCATGATGCCGTGATCTTTTGCCCAGTTCACAAAGTCCGCGACCACCAGAAAGTATGTTTCATACCCTTTTTTGATAATGATAGATAGTTCATAATCAAGTCGTTCCTGTATCTCAGGTGTGATTTCTCCATAACGGTTTATAGCTCCTACAGAGACTATTTCTCTGAGATAGTCTGCCGGCTTTTTATTCTCAGGTACTTCAAATACTGGCATGATCCATTTTCCCAGTGTGATCTCGACATTGCATCTTTCCGCAATCTTTACTGCATTCTCAATAGCTTCGGGTGTATCAATGAAAAGTTTTTCCATTTCTTCAGCTGTTTTGATGTAAAAGTCAGGGGATGAGACCATGGACATTTTGCGATTTTTATCCAGCAGCGTTGTTTGAGTTTGGATACAAAGAAGAGCTTCCTGCGCTTCTGCGTCATCGGGTTTTGTATAGTGGTTATCATTGGTCGCTACCACAGGGATACCCAGCTTTTTTGAGAGCTTGAGGAGCTTTTGATTCACTCCTTCTTGTGGAGGGACGTCTATATGTTTTTGGAGTTCAAAATAAAAATTGTTTGGGCCAAAAATATTTGACAGCTTGATCGCGCGTTGTTCGGCTGTTTCTTCTTCATTCCTCATCAGAGGTTCAGAAACATATCCATTGACGCATGCGCTTAGACAAATCAGCCCTTCATGGTATTTTTCAAGGAGAGCGAGGTCAGTTCGTGGTTTATAATAGTATCCTTCCAGATTAGCAATAGAAACAATCTTCATCAAATTTTTATAGCCTGTTTCATTTTCAGCAAGCAGGATCAAATGATTATATTCTTTATCCTGTGGTTCTTTATCGTGCAGGGTCCTTTTGGCTACGTAGATTTCACAACCGATGATAGGTTTGATGCCTGCTTCTTTACACGCTTTGTAGAATTTAATCGTACCGTACATGTAGCCATGGTCAGTTATCGCAATTGATTTCATGCCAAGTGATTTGACGTATTCCACCATAGCTTTAATCTTTTGGAGGCCATCAAGGAGAGAATATTCTGAATGATTATGAAGATGAACGAAATCGGACATAGGTCCTATTATAGATTATTTGGACCTATTTTCCATTGGCCATTTTCCATATTCCATTGGATGTAAATTCTAAAATTTGAAACGGAAAATAAATGGAAAATTGAACTCATTCGATAAACTCAGAGCTCATCGAGTCTGAGCCTGAGGCTCACCTCAAAGTCGAAGACCTGAGCATGTCGAACGGCCTGGAAAATGGAAAATCGGGGGACTAGTCTCCTTCTACTTGGGAGAGTTCTCTGAGGAAGAGGTTGTAATCATTTTGGTTGACCAGGCCATCATCGTTGAAATCTGTAGCTGCTTTTTTATCATCATCACATGGCACATCAGAGTTGGCTCCATCAAAGCAGTCAATAAAGAGATTGTAATCAATAATATTTAACGTATTATCATTGCTAGCATCGCCGGCAATGTACTGGAAAACAGGGAGTGTTACGGTTTTGTTTGCAAAAGAAAAAATTCCAGGTAGTCTGCGGCTGAGATGGTTAGCTGTCCAAATTTTCACTGTATAAAATCCGGAAGTAAGGGATGTAGGTACAGTAATTGCCCCAAGGAAGCTTCCGCTCGGGCTGGAATAGTGTATGAGACTGGATGCTGATCCTATCAAGTGATTAGATGTATCGTAGAGAGAGATATTTGCTGATCGGGTTGCGTGCTGTGGGTTTTTATTACTGAAGCTATTGCCTGCTGGATTTACATTATCGCCACCCATACCGATAGCATGGAGAATAAGATTCAGATTGAACTGTATACCACTTGGTGTCGCAGTGGGAGTAGGGTTGAGTGTAGGTGGAAAAAGAGTAGGTGTTGGAGAATCAGATGCAATTATGGTAGGGGTAAGCGCAACTGAAGGTGTTGCTGTAGGGTCTGCGCTTTCCGAAGCCGTAGGTGTGGGTGAAATAGCCGAAGCCGTAGGCGTAGGTGTCGAAGGGTCTGAAACGAGAATTGTTGCTGGTATTGTCGTGGAGAGAACATTTTCAGTTGGATTATCACTAGGACCAATAGAAAGTACTTGAGTGATGTCTCCAAATGTTACATTTGCTGAGGTTGTGCTGGTGGGATTGATTGCTTTGAAATGGAGTGTGCCCACCTTGGTAGGAGTCTGAATTGCGTTAGTCATATTTGGACCAATAGAGAGTGCTACTTTTAGAGAACCACTAGCTGTGGATATTACTGCACTTTGTACTTGTGTAGGGAATGCTACGGTATTGGCTATAAATGGAGTTGTTGGGGATAGCTCTAATACTGTTGGATCATATTTAGCTTCAAATTTTACATAACTGACCGAATTAGTACCTGGATTGATCAGTACATCCAAAGCAATGTCATCGCCGATTAGCTTTGTTATTGATGGAGGATCAAATGACAGTGTTGTTGCTGCAGAAGCTTTACTACGGTTGTCTTGTTTTTGTTGGAGAAGATAGGTAGTAATAGGGATACTTATTGCCAATACCAAAAGCGTAAAAGTAGCTAATAATTTTTTTCTATGAGAATCCATGTATATTCATGGTAAAGAAATATAAGGTGAGGGTCAAGAGTTAGTTATTTTCCATTTTCCAGTTGCCCACCCTTGTCAAGCAAGCGGGCTCCTTTCAGTCCGCCCCATTTTCCATTTAATTTTTATTTCAGAATTTTAGAATTTACATCCAATGGAATATGGCAAATGGACAAT
>CAMPGJ010000087.1 GCA_946885425.1 uncultured bacterium | reverse complement strand
TACATGGCTAAATGGTTAAGAACCATATGACCATAAAACCATATAACCATCAGGATATCTATTATTGTAGACCTTTATGTATCAATTGTAAACTGATGATTCATGGAGTATAATACTTTTTGTATTAGTTATAGACTGGATATATGAAGACATCTGCTGGTTTGTTTCTCACCGATATTTTACCTCATAAGCGGAGGCTATTTCATAAAATTGTCAAAAACAGAGTATTTGATAAATCACATGCTGATCATGTTTTTCCTACCTTAAAAAAATCAGGGATTGATGGAATTGAGCTTTTTCTTCCGTCCTTTGCCAAGTTTACCTTTGATGATATTAAAGAGGTTAAAACACTCCTCGATTCTCATAAAGTGCCGGTGCTAAGCGTACATCAGGCGTTGCGGTTTTTCTCCAAAACGCGGATAGCAGAAATCACTAAATTATTTCATATTGCGGATACTTTGGGAGCAAAAGTTATCGTTTTGCATGTACAATTGGCTGGAAAGCAAATATTTAATAAAGAATATATTGAAACACTTCATTCTCTTCAAAAAAAGTACGGTATAAAAATTGGATTTGAAAATAGAGAGAAGCATATCGTTCCTGGGGGTAAGTATAATTGGCATGGTGATCATTTCTCTTTGCTCATGAAGCAAAATGATTTTAATATAACCCTGGATACGACTCATTTGGCTCAGGCAGGTGGAGATATTATCCAATTCTTCAAAAAGAATAAAGATCTTATTGTAAATATTCATCTGAGTGATTATAGACATCATGTTCTCAACACCAATTTACGGCCTTTCCGGTATAAACATCTTCCTCTCGGTGAGGGGCAGCTCCCCATCCAACAATTTCTAAAGACATTGAAAAAAGAAAATTATAAAGGACTCGTAACAATGGAAATACACACCAATCTCGAAGGCATGTGTGACGGAGCAAGAATCATCAGCGCAGTCGCCAAGGCGAAATAACCCCTCAGATTTAAATATCTAATGTCAAATATCCAATATCTAATATCCAATACGTTTTTCTTTTTTCTTTTTCATTTGGCATTTGATATTTGACATTGGATATTGGATATTAAATACTAAGGGTATGGAAAAGATATCCCGTTCTGTTGCTAAATCTATTACCTTTCGTATCGTTGTACTTGTAGCTGATGGGGTGATTGTTTATTTTTTTACCCGCAAGTTAGAATTGGCTTTAGGAATTGTTATTGTTAGAAATGCGGTAGCTATGGTGTTATACTTTATTCATGAGCGCATGTGGGAAAGAACCAATTGGGGGAGGAAGAATAAATGAGTGAAGAAGTGAAATTAAATGATGGGTTTGCAGCACCACCGGAAAAACCGGTTTTTAATCCCAAGCAAGAGATTCTCAATAGCGATCTGATTGCGCAAAAAGTAATAAAGTTGGGGGAAAAACTGCTCTATTTTTTCAGTGTTGGAATGAAGAGGTATTTGATTATAAAAAAACCTGATGGTACTGAGTTTTTTAGAATTCCCTTCACTCTCTTTATTATACTTATTATTCTCACCCAGTTCCTGTTATTACCTATTGCTGCAGTATTTGTTGTATTTTTAAAATGGAAAATCGTGCTGGAAGATAAAGTCCCTCCTACTGCTCCCCCTTCGCCTCCTTCGACGACGTCCTCTACCTCACCCTCTGAACCAGCTAACTCATCAGGATATTCAGATCCCACCCTGCCCCCAATGCCCACCTAAGGGTAATAACCCAATAAACGAATAATCCAATAATCCAATTTTTTGTCATTGCGAGGAGCGAAGAATGAGCAACGAAGCAATCTAATCCACAAGTGAATTATTGACGAGATTGCCGCGCTCCATTACATTTCGCTCGCAATGACGTTAAACTAATCCTTGCGAATCTCATCTATAAACTTTACAATATTCCTCTGTGGAAGAGCGTTCACTTACGATCAAAATTAGATATTACCCAATCTCCAAACGTACATTCGCTTCCTCAGTTTTGATTCTTCTTTTTTATTGCTTGGGTATCCTTGCAGAGCCGGCTATTGGGAATCTATTTCCTCAGCAAAATGAGTGGATAGCTTTTGATACTTTTGCCTCGCCCCGTCAAAGCCTTTGGCGAAGTGGGGATACTTTTGATACCCTTGATACTTTTCATATCAAGGCTGCATTAGCGCAGGAGAAACCACAGGTAGAAGAAGTTATCCAGCAGCAGCCATCTATCAAGAATGACCATGTTATTTCTAATGGTCCGCGAGAAAAGAAACAAGTGGCGTTAACGTTTGATGCTGATATGACTCCGCAAATGAAGAAAGACTTAGATACAGGAGAAACGAAGAATTCATATAACCAGAAGATTGTAGAGATTTTGAATCAAACACAGACAAAAGCAACGGTTTTTGCGTCAGGGATGTGGATCGAATATTACCCTGAAGTAACAAAGGAATTAGCAGCAAATCCTCTTTTTGAATTTGGTAATCATTCCTATTCACATCCTTCGTTTGACGGATTTTGTTGGGGTTTGCATTTGATTACTGATGCAGAGGAACAACCAGAGATACAAAAGACACAGGATCTTTTAAAACAATATACAGGAAAAGAAAATAAATTATTCCGATTTCCCGGTGGATGTTATTCCCAAAAAGATATTGAGTTAACACAAAAAAATGGGCTATATGTGGTTCATTGGGATTCAGTTGGTAATGATGGGTTCAATGATGATGCGCAAAATATTGAGAAGAATGTTTTATCAAGTGCGCAGAATGGTTCTGTCATTGTTCTTCATTTTAACGGCTATCCAAATTCTCCAAAGACAGCAGAAGCTCTCCCCAAGATTATCTCGACATTGAAAGAAAAAGGATACGAATTTGTCAAAGTGACAGAACTCCTCGGATTAGACGAAAAGCCCCGTGAGGTAGTTTCTCTCCCGTCATTCTGACCCGGTCCAGCGCCGCTACTGTGTAGCAAGTACTCTTGGGGTGAATCTCTCTATAACTAATATTAGCAATCCTGGCCCGCCAGGATGACGATATTTAATAAGATACGAACTATAGTCGGTCCAATAGATGAGGTGGTGACTTTTCGCGCAATATAGGGTATAATTAACGTCTTGGGCTATTGTTATATGGTTAGATGGCTAAATTGTTAACCATGCAACCATAAAACCATTGTAACCATTCTAAGTTTATGATTAATATACGAAATGTTGGTATTATTGCTCACGTTGACCATGGGAAGACAACTCTGGTTGATGCTTTGCTTCGCCAATCAAAAACAAAGTTAAATAAAGAATCTGCTGATCATTTGATTATGGACAGCAACGAATTGGAGCGCGAACGTGGTATTACTATTTTCTCCAAAAATGCTTCAGTAAATTGGGAAGGAACAAAGGTTAATATTATCGATACTCCTGGACACGCTGACTTTGGTGGCGAAGTAGAACGCGTTCTGACTATGGCTGATGGCTGTTTGCTTCTTATTGATGCCAAAGAAGGCCCTATGCCTCAGACTCGTTTTGTTCTTAAGAAAGCGCTTGAGAAGAAGTTAAAGATTATCGTCGTTGTTAATAAAATTGACAAGCCGGATGCTCGCATTGACTACGTCCTTGATAAAACACTAGATCTCTTTTTGGAATTGGGCGCTGATGATAACACCGCTGACTTCCCAATCGTGTATGCATCTGCTAAAGAAGGAAAAGCAGGATTTGAACCAAATCTGGAGACAATGACTGACATCTCCCCGATCTTTGAATCTATCCTTAAAAATGTTCCAGCTCCTACTGGTGATCCCAAAGCTCCATTGCAGCTGCTCATGACAACTCTTGGCCGTGATGATTACAAAGGAAGAATTGCTACAGGAAGAGTGTACAACGGTGTGGTAACTGCCGGACAGGAAGTCATGCATATTAACCGTGATGGAGTTATGAAAAAGTATCGCTTAACGTCACTGATTACTTATGAAGGTTTAGGCAAAGTTGATGCGCAGGAGGTTTCCGCAGGAGATATCGTTGCGATCTCCGGTATTCCTGACATCACAATTGGTGAGACAATTGCTGATCCGTTAAACCCTATGCCGTTACCGGTTCTTGATATCGAAGAACCTACAGTTAAGATGACCTTTAGTGTCAATGATTCACCATTTGCCGGACAAGAAGGAGAATTCAAAACTTCACGTCAGATTAGAGAAAGATTGTTTAAAGAATTAGAAACAGATATGGCGCTGCGGGTTGAAGATTCACCTGATGGTAAGTGGTTAGTATCAGGACGTGGTGAGTTACATCTGGCTATTGTTATTGAAAGAATGCGTCGTGAAGGATATGAGTTCCAGGCTTCACGTCCGCAGGTTATTTTGAAGGAAATTGATGGTAAGAAGGTAGCTCCTTTTGAGAGAGTGTTTATCGAAGTTCCACAAGATTACTCCGGAATAGTTATGCAGAAATTAGGAGCGAGAAAGGCAGTTTTGGAAGATATGAGTACCGATGATAAGAACATTGCATACTTTACCTTTGTTATCCCGACAAGCGCTTTCTTTGGATACCGAAGTGAATTTATTACTGATACAAGAGGGCTTGGTATTATCAACACAAACTTTTTCAAATATGACGTAGATAGCGGTGATCCAATCCGCAGACAGAATGGATCGCTAATCGCTTCTGAAACAGGACAGAGTAATTTGTATGGACTTACAGGTATTCAGGAAAGAGGTACTCTCTTTATTGGTCCTGGTATCCAGGTTTATAAAGGCCAGGTCGTCGGACAAAATTCCCGCACAGAGGATATGACTGTCAATGTTTGCAAAGCCAAAGCTCTTTCCAACATGCGTTCCAAAGGAGATGGCGGTATGGAGCATTTCAATACACCAAAGGAAATGAATCTGGAAGAAGCGCTGGAATACGTGAGTGATGACGAGCTGGTAGAAGTAACACCCAAGAGCGTAAGAATCAGAAAGAAAATCCTCGACGAAGTCCTCGC
>CAMPGJ010000086.1 GCA_946885425.1 uncultured bacterium | reverse complement strand
TAGCAAAATTACTTCTCATCTTCGGACTTATTTGTTATTCCTTTGCTGGATATTATATTTGGTTGCGTAATGATCCTAACCGCTTAAAATTCTCCAATGCTGCACAGGTGGTAAAGCCTAGTGTGGCAAGTGAATCGGCGGAAATGAAGCAAAAATTACTTCCAACAAGAATTAGTATCAAAGACGTCGGGATTGATCTCCCTATTACACAGGCGAAGATAAATAATAATACATGGGAAACAACTGAAAATGGTGTTTCATACCTGGTATCTTCTCCCCTACCTGGCGAGGAAGGTAATAGCGTTCTTTACGGCCATAATTGGGCAAATTTATTGGGTCCATTGGTGAAAATACGGACAGGTCAGGAAATAATAGTACAATTCTCAGATCAGAGTAAAAAGAAATTTGTAGTCGAGTACACCTCTGTGGTGTCCCCAAATGAATCATCTATTCTCGCCCCATCAAAAGATAAAAGAATAACACTCTACACCTGCACAGGATTTCTGGACTCAAAACGCTTCGTAGTAGTCGCGATACTCCGCTAACTAGTCCCCCACCCCTATCAAGCCATTCAGCCCCTGAGCTCATGGTCGAAAAACAGTTGGCCTTTTTTCGTAAATAGACAATGGAAAATGATTTTTAATTATCTATTCACATTGGGCGTAAAATGAGAGATACTATACGTATATGGATAAGGTAGTATCTTTCATACGTGCTCATAAACGGTTGCTGTTGGTCTTCGTTGTGATTCTCCTTTTTTTTCTCATGCGGGCACTCCTTCTTCAAAAACCAGATACAGAGCTAACCTACACCGTTAAGCAGGAGAATCTCGTGGATACAGTGCAGGTTAGTGGGACATATACCACAGCTTCACAGACGCAGGTTACCTCCCCTACCAATGGAATTATCACCCGTATCTTTGTCACAAACAATCAGGAAGTACAAAAAGGAGATCCTTTGTTTCATGTTGAAAGTACCGCTACAGTAAGTCAACAAAAAGCTGCGTATGCTACCTATCAAAGCGCGCTGAGTGCTCTCCAGACAGCGCAAAATACCAAAAAGAGTCTGGATGCGGCCATGTGGACGAAACAAAAGGCATATATTGATGCTCAAAATAACTATAATTATAAAAATCAAAAGAAGGATTATACAGCACCGAGTAAGGAAAAAGATTATAACGAGCTGGAAAAACAAAGTATAGATATTGCGTTAACGCAAACACAAAAAGATTTCGCTGCGGGTGAGCAGGCATATAGAACGGCAGATAGTGCTGTTGTTGCCGCTTCCGCACAAGTAGATGCAGCAAAACAACTCTATGCTGAGACACAGAGTACGACAATTACGGCTCCAACGTTTGGAACTATTGTT
The DNA here is from genome assembly GCA_946885425.1 of uncultured bacterium. The sequence goes on along the minus strand of CAMPGJ010000086.1, from coordinate 3,655 downwards.
AATTTGTTAGTAAAAGAAGGTAACCAAGTTGCCGCTTCTCAGCTTCAGCCTACCACAGCAGTCTCACAAGTGGTTTCAGCTGCATCTGTACAGCAACCCGTACTTATAATTGCTAACCTAGGAGATCCGTATATTGCTGTAAATGTTAGTGAAGATTATGCGACCAGAGTCATTCCCGGTCAAAAAGTAAGTATTATTTTTGATGCACTGAAAAGTCAGACCTTTGAAGGCCGGGTAATGGATATAGCAACAGTCGGGACCAATGTTCAAGGAGTGGTCACCTATTCAGCCCGGATTAGTGCAGAAGCTGTATCAACGGTGATCAAACCGAATATGACTGCACTGCTTACTATTGAGACTCTTAGAAGAGATAGTGTTATTACTGTGCCTAACACGGCAATTGTTACCAATGAAGGGCAGACATATGTGATTGAAGCTAAAACGCATAAGCATATCCCTGTGAAGCTAGGAACTAAAGGTGTCGCGAAAATTGAAGTAACTGAGGGCTTGGATGCGGGAATTGTCATTGTAGCTAATCCAAATATAGAGTAAACCCGGGTATGATATGGAATCCACAAAACAAATATTCTCTTTCTGTTGGCTTTTTTCTTGCCGTTCGTGAGATACGCCGAAATAATCTCTGGACAAGTACGCTGATTATCCTCGTTATAAGTTTGACGTTTTTTAATATGCTATTTTTAGGAGGTATATTAATTGGGTTTGCATCAGCGTCTCTTGCTACATATCCTAAATATTATTCTGGAGATGTCTTTATCATTCCGGAAGTAAATAAAACAGTTATTGAGGATACAAATACCATTGTGAGTGTGGTCAAGACGTTACCTACAGTGAAATCGGTATCGGTGCGGGAATCTGCTGCTGGTCTTTTGGAATATGATTACGGCAATAAATTGCATACAACAGATATAGCTGATTCTGTATCAGGTACTGTTGCCGGAATCGATCCACTGGGGGAAGAGCAGATGAGCCAATTATCCAAAGCAATGGTTGCAGGATCATACCTCACCCCTGATGATGCTGATGAAATAATCATTGGCTCAAATTTGATACAAAAATATGCAACAGTGCGAGGTGCAGCATTGGCAGTCGGATCAAGGATTCTTAAATCAGCGGATATTGGATCCCGTGTCCGTCTCACAATTAATGGTGTACAAAAGGAAGTCATCATAAAAGGTGTATTCTCAACAAATAGTATATTTATTGATTCGAGAATTTATATGACTAACTCGGCTTTCCGGCAATTGACACAAAACCGGAGTTTGGCAGCAAATGAGATCGCGATACGGCTTATTCCAGATGCATCTGCAGATGAAGCTAAAAAATATATTGTGGAAAGTTTGCCCAATAATGATGGTATTATCGTCCAGACTTCTAAAGAAGCTTTGCCTAGCAGCATTTATACTATTATTGAGGCATTGGGAAAGTTAGGTAATTTGGTTGGGGCAATTGCTCTGATGGTAAGTGCATTTACTATTTTTATCGTTATTTATGTTAATGCGATAACTAGACGAAAATTTATTGGCATATTAAAGGGAATAGGTATCTCATCGAGGGCTATCCAAATCTCCTATATATTTCAGGCACTTTTTTATGCTTTCTCCGGGATCACATTTTCTACGATATTGATTATGGGATTGTTAAAGCCATATTTTGATATTCATCCAATTAATTTTGCTAGTATTAATGCTTCTCTGGCAATTAGTATGAATGATGTGCTTCTTAATGGAGTAGCGCTTGTGATAACGGCACTTATTTCAGGGTTTATTCCTGCTTGGCTTGTTACCAGACAAAATACTTTAGATGCGATATTGGGGAGATGATAATTGCAATTGCTGATTACGCATTGCTAAGTAATTAGTAATTAGTAATTAGTAATTAGTAATTAGTAAATTTTATGATTAGGGTACAGAATTTAGTTAAAACATTTACTATGGAAGAGACTGAGACGAAGGTTCTGAAGGGGCTTACTTTTGACGTGCCGAAGGGACAATTTTTGGCGATTACAGGAAGATCCGGAGCAGGTAAAAGTACTGCTCTTTACCAGCTTAGTCTTCTCGATCATCCGACAAGCGGCAACATTATTATTGATGGTAATGACGTTGCTTTATTTGATGAAACACAACGAGTCAGCTATCGACGTGATCACTTTGGTTTTATTTTCCAGGATTATGCCTTGCTCCCGACATTGACTGCTATAGAAAATGTGATGCTGCCTCTGCTTATGCAGGGTAGTAATCAGGCTGTTGCCCGAAAGCAGGCGGAAGAGGCACTCGCCTTGACTGAACTGAGTGACAAATTTGATAATCTTCCAAGTCAGCTATCCGGAGGACAGCAGCAGCGGGTAAGTATTTCACGGGCTATTGTACATAAGCCTCTCATATTATTTGCAGATGAGCCAACAGCAAATCTTGATACGCATTCTTCAAAAATTGTTTTGGATATTTTCCTCAAGCTCAACAAAAATGTTAATTTGACAATTATTATGGTAACACACGAACCAGAATACGCTAAGCTTGCTGACCGGAATATTTCATTACTAGATGGAAAAATAGTTGCAGATGTAATGCACAGGAGAAAGCCAGGGGCTAGGTTGTAGGTTGATACTTTTGATACCCTTGATACACTTGATACTCTTCTGGTAATATGGAGGAGTTCATGCGTCGATTTCTTATTTATTTTACTGCGATTGTTATTCTTTCTGGTATATTTTCGGCAGGGTTTTGGTATTATTTCCGGCCTGAGAGTGATACGGCTGCAACCGGATATGCTTCTCCACTCCCCGACTTTCTCACATTGAGTAAGAATAGCCAGGTAAGGTTGCTGGACCTCTGGTTTCCGGCTGTAGAAAAAACCCATGGGAGTGGATTTGATCCTTCCCAACTGACTGCCAAGTCAGTTCTCGTATATGATCTTACAGATAATAAGACTATTTATCAGAAGAGTGCGGATAGCAAATTACCCATGGCATCACTTACAAAAATTATGACCGCGATAATTGCTTTGGAGAACAAAAGAGAAGACAACAAATATATAGTGAGATCAGAGGATCTTGTAGGCGAAGATAGTATGGGTCTTTCTGAAGGAGAGGTATTAACCATGGAGGAATTGCTTTATGGATTGATGCTCCCCTCAGGTAATGATGCTGCTGAGACCTTTGCAAATAATTTTTATTTAGGAAGAGATGGATTTATAAAGGCGATGAATGATAAGGCAAAGTCTCTTGGTCTGGTAAATACTCATTTTGATAATCCTTCTGGACTACAGGGAGATGGTGTACAGTACACTACTGTTTCTGACTTGCTGGTTATCACCCGATATGCATTGGAAAATTATCCTTTGTTTGTCAAAATTGTTTCTACTGCGAATCACTCTATTCCTGAGACGATATCACACAAAGCGTATGATCTTTATAATGAAACGAATTTATTGACGACATATCCGGGGGTCAAAGGAGTTAAAACAGGTTATACACCTGAAGCAGGGCTTTGCCTCATTTCTTATCTGGAGTACGAAGATCATAAAATCATTGGTATTTTACTCAATAGCCAAAACCGTCGTGCTGAGATGAAGGAACTGCTCGATTATTCACTAAATTCCCTAGGGATCAAACCACCGGCTTTTAAAGGAGAGTAGG
>CAMPGJ010000085.1 GCA_946885425.1 uncultured bacterium | reverse complement strand
CTCTTGCTTCCATCCCGCAAATAACTCATACTTTAATCAGAGATGAAAATTGGATTTAAATTGCTGTTTATTGGGATACTCGTCTTTTTTTCACTTATCGTAGGAGGACTACTTGGTTATTTTGGAGACTTCTCCTGGCTCACTCCTGAAAAAAAATATGATCCTGTACTCATATCGGTTGAAATCCAGGGAAAACTTGAGCTCGATATATCTCAGGAAGGAAAATGGAGTGAACAACTAGCAACTCTCTATCTTTCCCAGAACAATCCAAAAACAACCAAAACATTTGAGCAGCTAATTCATCAACAGGTGAGAACCGCACATTATCAGACAATCTTTCGTGACCCTGCAATTCCGCTTCCTACGCAAGACATGCATATTACTATACAAAAAAGCTCCTATGATCAAAGCCGCAAACGTATAATTATCCCATATACAATGGACGGGTATATGGTTACACGGGAAGACCAGCTGTACTATGCACTACCTGGACTAGACAATGAAAATGACGCATATACTGAAGTCTTCATCGTCCCGGCTGATCCAACCAAACTTTTTCAAAGACTCGGCTATGCTTGCGCCAATCAGGATGGTGTCCCATTAGGAAATGTCGATGATAAAAATTATGGGGAATATTTTGATCCCAGATGTGCTCCGGGAGTCAATCTGTGCAAGAATCCTTCAGGAAAACCCATGGATGCATGTCTAAATGTCCTTCAAAAAGAAAATGGCGTCGGCTCTCTCACAGTACACTTCGGAAGAGTAGACTATGATCAGAGGCTTGCCGAAAAATGGCAAACAGACACAACTGAAGTAAGTAAAGGAATTGATTTCATAGTAAATAAAGAGAAATTGGGGACATATGATATTGTATATAAAAAATTTGAGCCCAATTCCTGTGCCATCCAGGAAGCATGTGTCAAAGGCCCTGGCGTCCGACGACTGCTGAGGTTCAACGGCGCAACAAAAAATATAGGCGATACAGACCTGACATTTGGCACCGAAACAGAAATGGAAAAAACAAATCAATTTCATTATAATGCCTGCCACAAGCATTATCATATGGATGGATACGCACAATATAGCCTCGGCAAACAGGGACAAGCACCTATCGCAGGAAGTAAACAAAGCTTTTGTGTACAAGGAACAGATAGAACCAGAAATGATCCAAATACTCCATTCAATTCAGAATTTGACTGCCAGAATCAGGGTATCAATGCCGGTTGGGAAGATGAATATTTTATCGGGCTGGATTGCCAATGGGTAGACATTACTGATCTGCCAATCTCAGGTGAATCAGAACAATTCCAACTTTCAATGGAAGTAAACACGGAAAAATTACTTTGCGAAGGACGACCCAATACCCACAACTATGTCCCTGCATTTGATGATAACGGCAGACCAATTGTAAGCCAAGGAAAACCGGTACTCAAACAGGGCTGCAGCGCCAATAAAGAATACTACAAAAATAATAAAGAGACCGTAACTGTCACTATCCCAAAAACAGGAAGCTCTATCAATCAAGCCTGCGAAACCATTGATTTTGGAGGTAAGAGAAATTGCGGTTGGGATATGAATGAGGTAAAGACATGTAAAGCAGGGGAGAAGGTTACGGTAACAAACTCCAAAGAATTACTTCGTGTATGTCCTGATGGATTCTCATGCTCATACGATGATGCCATCACCTCCACAGATCAACGCACTGCCACATTTACCTGCCCCAAAGAAGGCAAATACCTCATGTTAACAGCTCCTTATGTGAATAATTAATATCAAATATCTAATGTCAAATATCCAATATCCAATTCCTTTTTGTCATTCCCGTGAACACGGGAATCCAGAAGTATAAATAAATAATTTTCCTTATAAACATTTCTCAACTCTCAACTCCCGCAGCGGTCACCTTGAACTTCAATACGAAACAACGTATACTATTTGTAATAAAGTAGTAATAATAATGGATAAAACAATATTTACACTTACCAAGGAGCTTATTTCTATCCCCTCTGATGCAGGCAATCCAGAACAATTAATTGAAGTCCTAGAACTAGCAAAAAAATACTTGCCCGAATATGAATTTACCCCATATGCGTCAAATGGGGTTCCAAGTCTCCTCTATAGCAATACCGGTAAAGACAACCAAAATTTTAAGATCATTCTTAGCGCGCATCTGGACGTCGTTCCCGCGGAAAAATCACAATTTCTCCCCGAAGAAAAAGAAGGAAAAATATGGGGTAGGGGAGCCAAAGATATGAAAGGCTCAGCCGCGGTAATGATACTTTTGTTCAAAGAACTAGGTAAAACCCTTCCATATTCATTGGGACTGCAACTTACTACTGATGAAGAAATTGGAGGAGAAAATGGCGTTAAGCACCAGCTTGGCAAAGGAGTCCGTTCAGAATTTGCCATCATAGGAGAAAGCACAGATTTCCGCCTCATCCATGAAACCAAAGCTGTCCTTAATATAAAATTAACGTCCAAAGGCAAATCGGCCCATAGTGCATATCCTTGGCTCGGAAAAAATGCTGTCTGGAAGATGTACGAAGCTCTTGATAGTATCATCCAAGCATACCCTATTCCAGAGGAAGAAACAGCAGAAACAACAGTGACAATTTCAAAAATAGACACAGATAATAACGCTCATAATATTGTTCCTCAACATTGTGAAGCATATCTCAATGTACGATATACCAACAATGAAATAGAAACGATTGTTCCGAAACTGCAAGCTCTCATTCCTCCGGACATACAATTTGAAATACTTAACAAAGATGTTCCTCAATACTCTGATCCAAATGGATTTTACTTTACGCATCTCAGAGACTGCAGCGAAAAAATATTACAGACAGAAGTATCCATAGCAAAAGCACACGGAGCTTCAGATGGGAGATACTTTAGTGAACTCGGATTAGACGTAGTCGAGTTTGGACCAGTCGGACACGGTCACCACGGCGCAGATGAATGGGTATACACCAAGAGCTTAGAGCACTATTACATGATACTGAAAACCTTTCTTCTTTCTATTAAATGAGGTATAATAAGCTCATCTCGGCGGTAAAGCGAGTATGCACTTTATATATTTTGCTAAGAGCCTAAAGAATAATAAAATCTACGTTGGCAGATCAGCAAAAGATCCAAACCTGAGAGTTGATGAGCATAATCAAGGAAGTAATAATTGGACAAGACAAAATGGTCCCTTCAAACTAGTCTATTATGAAAGCTTCTTATGTAAAGACGACTCTCTAAAAAAAGAAGACTTTTATAAAACAGGTATTGGTAAAAATAAAAAAAGCAATTTGCCAAGTAATGGATCCGATAGAGGAGTTATAGCTCAGTTGGTAGAGCGCTTCATTGACATTGAAGAGGTCACAGGTTCGAGTCCTGTTAACTCCACAAGTGGAGCTCAGTTTCGTCCAGAGGACGATCGGCCTTGGGCCGAGGCTAGAGCGCTTCATTGACATTGAAGAGGTCACTGGTTCAAGTCCAGTTTCGCCCAGAGGACGATCAGCCTCTGGCTGAAACTCATAAATTGCTACCATACATACATGGATAGACGAGAATCAGTCCCATACAACGTGCCAGAACAGCAGAGGCTCCGAACAGAAGCATCTCATTTTTTATCCTCCCATGCTGATGTTTTGCTAGAATATAATCCAAATAAACTTGAAAGAAAATATTGGGAAAGTGTTCAGGCATTAGAAAGCGTAACTCCAGAATTGGATAAGAACAAAATTACCAGAGCAATGAATTTTGCAAAAAAGGCTCATGAAGGACAAGAACGTAAGCTGACAGGAGCACCATATTATATCCATCCATTGCAAGTAGCGACTGTTGCCAACTATTTAGTAGCTAAGGAAATAACCTCAAAACGTACAATATCAGCCACAGAAACAACACTTATTGCACTCCTGCACGATACAGTTGAAGATGCTAAAGACATAGAGACTGCAAAAATGTATAGATCTGAAATTACAAGAGAATTCGGGAAAAACGTGGATGAAGGTGTTTATGCACTAAGTAAGGTGCGATTTGAATCTGATAGAAATAAACACACATTGAAAGAGCCCCAGTACTGCGAACAAATAAAAGATAAAAACCTTAGAAATCCATTGCTTGCTCTAGATATAATAAAAGCAGCTGATAACATAGTAAACTTACTGGACCCAATAGACATACCAGGATCATTTGCTATGAAAAGGGCTTTTTATGAAAAACAAAATAGGGAAACATTTAATATTTTGAACCCTATCAGTATCGCTAAATCCGCCGGAAAACAATTTACGCTCTATCTGAATGATACAGCAAAAAATAGAGAGGCTCATGAAAAATATGCCCAAAATAAGAGGAAAGTTATTATTAAAAATACAGAAGACAACAGAATACCCCGGCTATTTGATTCACAGGGGAGACAGGATCTTTCTATTTTACTCCAAACAGCTGTTGATCTATCCAAACAAACTTTGAATGAAACATTTGACTTCAAGCAGTACTGGAAGCAGGAATAGTAAGGGAGTATACTTGATATATCATGACAAGAGCGGAAGCATATCAGCTGCTAATAAAATACCTCACCAACAAAGAGCTCATCAAACATAGTATCGCTACAGAAGCGGCAATGAAGGCACTCTACAAAAGACTTACACCAAGAGATAAATATAATAAATGGGATGAAGAAAAATGGGGGATAACAGGACTTTTGCACGATGCTGATTACGATCTCTCACGCGGCCATCCAGAAAAGCATGGGCTCCTGCTAATCGAAAAGGAACGGGCGACCATACCCTCTGATGTTGCCTACGCAATTCAAGCGCACAACTACCAATATACAAAAATTGATCCAAAAACAATCATGGACTGGTCCATCACTACCTGTGATCAATTAACAGGTCTGATTGTTGCTGCAGCATTTATCCAACCTGATAAAAGAATCTACCTTCTCACTCCTGAATTTGTCATGAACCGTTTTCATGAGAAATCATTCGCGCCGGGCGCTGACAGAAGAACAATATTATTATGCGAAGTAACCCTGGGACTAAAACTGGATGAATTCATCAAAATAGTACTGGGGGGAATGAAGTTAGTAGGGAAAGAGCTAGGGCTCTAATTTTCCATTGTCCATTTGCCATTTCCATTGAGTT
>CAMPGJ010000084.1 GCA_946885425.1 uncultured bacterium | reverse complement strand
ATTCCCTGACTTTTATGTACCGTAATCGCCCAGGCAAGACGGAGAGGAAGCTGGCTAATAGCTGCTTTTTCTACATCATCTTCTCTTACTACCCAGCTTTGGGGAGTAACAATTAGCTCTGACCCATCAAACGTACGAACGAGAGGTAACCCGACTCCATCTGAATCTTCCTCATCTACAATAAAATCAATAACTTCTCCCAATGTACCATTTACATACCCCTCTTCATAATTATTCTTCACAAACATAACCCGGCTCCCCTTTTTGAGCACAAGTAGTTCAGGAGACAAACAGCTTCTTTTGAGAGTTTCCACCAGTCCAAAACTCCCGCGAAAGCTCATCATAAATTCATGCTCTTGCGCATTTAGCTCTGCCAAATGTTTTTCGTTAATAGCATCAACATCCGCATTATGCGTAAAAAGACGGGTAGGACTGACATATCCTTTTGTATCTTTATCAAGCCGTTCGGAAAGATATTCGACAGTCATTTCATTCACTTCGTTATTGCGAATATCATTCAATACACGCAAAAACGTCCGATCATCCTGACGATGCTGCTCTTCAAGGTAGCAGATTCTCAACTGCATATTATTCCAAACCGAAGACTCGGTGACGAAGTCGAGGCCTAAATTCGAAGCACGAAATCCGAAATTCGAAACAATTTTCAAATCTTCCAAATTCGAATTTTCTAAACCTTTTGTATTTTGATCATTTGTATTTTGGATTTGTTTCGGATTTCGAGTTTCGATATTCGAGTTTTTCCTTTGGACTGGTGGTAATTGAAAAAAGTCTCCGCACATAACCACCTGCATCCCTCCAAAGGGATTACTATTCCCCCGGAAAGCCTGACAGAGAGCATCCACCATATCCAAACGATGCGCGTGGAGCATAGAAATTTCATCAATGATAAGTACCTTTGTTTTCATAAACCTACTACGCAAATAATTGCGTTTGAGCAACTCAGCGATATCTTTTGGTGTCAAAGAATCACTGATCCCCATCCCGGACCAGCTATGAATCGTCGTCCCACCCATATGCGTCCCTGCAATACCTGTAGAAGCCGTAATCCCAACAGGGATTTTATGCTCACGAAGATACGCAATATACTGATTAAGCAGATACGTCTTCCCCGACCCCGCCGCACCAGTAAGGAACACATTGTGACCGAGTTTGAGAATATCGAGTGCTTCTTTTTGCGTCATAGGTATTAAGAGTATTAAGTATAAGGTATCAGGTATTAAGTATAAAGGAGTTCATTTATTCATTTATCTGGTATAAACCGTAGTGCGGCGGAGTTCATGCAGTAACGCTTACCTGTAGGAGGCGGACCATCGTCAAAGACATGGCCCAGATGGCCTCCGCATTTATCTAGTACTTCTATGCGTCCTCCACCGAGGCTATTGTCTTCTCGTAAAACCAGTGCATCCGGCTTGATTGGGTCCCAGAAACTAGGCCATCCGGTACCGCTATCGAACTTCTGTTCTGAACGAAAGACTGGTTCATCACAACCTACACTATAATATGTCCCCTTCCGCTCTTCATGCTCGAGAGCACCAGTAAAAGGAATCTCAGTCCCCTGTTCCCGCAGGATGTGATACTGTTCAGGAGTCAATAGTTTCTTCCACTCTTCATCTGTTTTCATCTTATTTTTATCAAACGAACCGGAAAGAATAGTCCCCTCATCTTCCTGAGCTTTTTGAACCTCAACCTTTTGCGGAACTGTTTGCCTACTCCAGAAAAGAAGTCCTCCCCCCAGAATCACAAAGAGAGCCATAATAATAATTCTTTGCTGCATATAGTAACTATACCACCCTATCATTTCTTTGCACAGAGGAATTCAGAAAAAATATATTCTTTTCTCCTATAAGGTTGATATTTAACCTTAATTCATCTATAATCCTCAACACTATGAGTGAATTTAGACGCCCAAATGAAAACGACCCGGAAAATTTATGGGCAGAAAGAGCAAATACCTACTGGTCATTCGTTCCAAAAATTGACGCTCTCTTTACAGAACACTTTGATGATGTAGACAGAGGACCTGTAAGGGATGGAAGGATGCGTGAAAAACTAGAGCTTGAAGCAGGAGAACATGGACCCTATTTTACTCTCGTACGCAGCATACATACAGAGTCAGATTCGTATACTGACTATGCTCTACACATGGGCGAAAATACACAGTCAAGATATGTTGACAGCCTTTATCGAATAAAATCAGGTATGGTGCATAAACATTACCCCACCTATGAACAAAGCGCTGAAATTATTTATAGCGGAGAAGGTATACATGACTTTGCAGCTGGAATTGATTACGATGAGCTTAACGATCAACCAATTGACTTTAAAGACGTTGCACGCACTCTCAATCTTCTTCAAAATGCAAAAGTCGCACCAAAAACCTTCAATGAGATCGCTAACGCTGGAAGAGAAGGCATACATGATCCATTCGAAGAAGATTACCAAGATGCATTAGGAGAAGAATCGGATCCAGACGATGAAGAAGATCCATATAATGTCAATGGAAGAGAACATGCAAAAATGGCCGTAGACTTTTTCAACTATTCAGTTGACGAGCTGATGGATACGTCAAAGGAGGTAGAAAAAGAAAATGATACTGAAGTACTGCAAAAAATAAAACGAGGAGAAAAAGGAGTATTAGTTATATCTATCTCCAGGGATAAATATGGGCAATTTGTTGATGACAGAAGAGTGGGAATAGTCTATCAAGATGAAAATAAATCCTCCACGCAATTACTCTTCCAAGCCAGCGAAATCAATGATGAAGTTTTACAAAGCTCAAGAAGAAAAGAAGATATGCCAGGTAAATACAGTATATCTCATGCATTTATGGACCCTAACGATTCACGAAACCTCTTCAAATTTATAGAAGACCCAAAAATAGATTGAAGAAAGCCGGACTTCTCTAATTATCCACCTGCTTTCAAGCTGTCACTTTCTACTCATTTATGCACGGTTTATTCTTGATCCGGTAGTTCCGATTGCACCGACCAACCACATACCTAGTATTCCCCCTCCAATGTGTAAAAGCTGATCAAACCATCCAAGTCCATTTGGAACCAAACCAAACAGCGTCGGAGTGAATAATCCTAAGATAAAGAATGCTAAATATGCTACTCCAAAAACCTCCATCGCTCTTTTCTCGGACTCCAGTGACCTCATACTTCCATAGATCAGATAACCACCCAAGAGTATTCTAACAATATCAAGGGTAATATCTATATTCATAGATCCTGCCATAATCTTCCCCTCGCCGCCTAAAAGACCAATAACTCCCAGAAGCGCTACGATTGATCCAATTGTAATACCCGCCGTCGATTTCTTCATATCCGCATGATATGCCTATATTTTAAAAATGGGGTAAAAAACTTGTAGGAAACTGGGAAGAAAAAGATACCTATTGTTACATTGCTAAATTGCTAAATTGTTACTTAAAAACGTAGTTGCGTCATTCATGACGACTTAAACAGTAAAAACCAACTTAGCATTGCTAAATCGCGATAAATCGCTCCACTACACTTATTCCGATAGAACAATTCAACAGTATAACAATTTAACAATTAATTATTTGTCAATTTCAAAAACTCACCCAGATATTTAATGAGGAATGATTCAAATTCTTTTTCTGTAACGTCTTCAGGGAGATGAACTAAGAATTCTTTGAAAAACGCGTACTTTTCAGCTTGCCTTTTATCAATCTTGGATAAAAAGTTGTGCACAGCCTTTTCTACTTTGCCATCTTTATCATCTATCTTATGGCGTTCCAGATTAGCTTGTGCAAATGCCGCACTGAGCAAATAATCAGCATTCATCCATGCCCTCTCCTCCATTTTTTTATCCGCTGGATCGTGTACCCAGCTGAGGAAGAATTCACTGAGATTATCTGAAAAATTCTTATCAAAAATTGAGAAAGAGATATCATCCGCATAGATATCCTGGATGTGGTTAATGATGCTGTGCACGATTTTTTCCTGATAGTCCTCATACACTTTCCCCCGCATCATCCATGAAAGGATTGGCGTCAGGAAGGTGTTATTATGAGAAGGGTGACCAGCCTGCGTCCGATATACATGTCCGAGCTCATGGATGAGAAGATTAAGCACCATGCCGGATGCAACTGCATTTCCGGATACAACGACTACCGTCTTCCCCTCTCTCTGCGTAGTATATCCCATGTACGGCAAATCAGGATCCAGTTCTATCTGAACCTCCTTAACAATCCCATACCCAGCCTTATCCATCAAAGCCAAAGCCTGATTCTTCAGTTCTTCCAATTTATGTTCGTTAGGATTCATAATATGGGATATTATAATAAAAATTACGCACAAAAGCAATCAGAGATGATAATAATCCAATAAACGAATAAACAAATAATCCAATACCATTTGTCATCTTGGCCGAGTCCAGGATCGCTCTACGAGCTATGATCACCAGAGAGATTCTGGACGCCGCCAGAATGACGGAATATATTCCATCCTCTCACCTATCATTTTCAAGCATCTCAATTCCAACTTCCCACCTCAAACATGTAATCTTAAACATTGACATTGTGTCCATGCATGCAGTATTGTAAGAACATGGCTAAGATAACTAAGAAACATGCTCTTTATCCTCTTTTTGAGGTTGAGAATAATAAAAAACCTAAAAAATACTATGCATTCCCTATTGGAGGGTTGATACTCAAGCTGGTTTTGCTGATCCCTGTATGGATTGAAATGGTCTTTTTATCTATCGCTGCGTTCTTTATCTTAATAATCAATTGGTTTGTCATCATTTTTACAGGAAAATATTGGGATACTGCATATCATTTCTTCCTTGGATTCATGAGATTACAGACAAAAGTAGGTCTTTTCATCATGGGGCTAACAGACAAATATCCTGGTTTTTCTCTAAGTACAGATAAACAATTCAAGCTTGATATCGAAAAACCTAAGAATCCGAACAAATGGCTGGCTTTTCCACTGTTTGGTTTAATTGTAAGAATCATTCTCCTCATCCCTTACTTTATTTTCAGTAATGTCCTTAGCAATGGCTCATTTGTTGCGGTAGTTATCTCATGGTTTACGGTAACCTTCAAGAGCAAATATCCAGAAAGTCTCTATGAATTTGAGCGAGATACACTAAGAGTATC
>CAMPGJ010000083.1 GCA_946885425.1 uncultured bacterium | reverse complement strand
AGTTCCTCTTACATAAATCCTAAAAAGAGGTACTATACTTCCTCTATCATGAAGAATAGTATCGGCCTTACCGTAGTATCTTTTATTATTTTCAACTTAGCTACAGTTTCTTCTCCAGCGAATGCCGAGACCCTCATCAATGTTTCGAATAATAGTTCTGATACGGAGTCTGAGGTTTCAGTAAAGACCATTAATGGAAAAAGTACAGTCTGTATTAATGGTGAATGTACGACCTATGAGGGTGATGTAGATATCAAAACGGAGAATGGCAAAACTAATATTAAGGTAAACAATACTACCCGAAATGCAACTAGCTCATCAGGGGTAAAAGAACAAAACAAAAAAGAGACAACCAATGAAGTAATTAAAAAGGTACAAAAGGAACGGTTTGAAATAATGAAATTTCTTCAATACGAAATAGAATCGCTTAAGAGATTCTTTGCTATGTAAATACGATTAAAAGAAATGTAGCAATAATACTATTCTGTTGTCCCTCGATTTTTCTCCATGAAAGCTGTGAAGGACTGCTTAGTATCTTTGAGATTTTGGTTATAAAAAACAGCTTTCTCAAATTCTTCTTTTGCCAACGTGATATTGCCTTGTTCTATAAATATTTTACTGCGGATAAGATATAGCTCTGAAAATGCTTCATTTTCATTCTGTAAAATTTTATTGGTGATAGAAAATACTTTATCGTAATTTCCCAATGCAAAATATGCTTGTACCGGCTCAATTTGATACCAGAGCATTCTTGAAGAAAGTTGGTCTTGTACTTTTTCAAATTCTATAACTGCTTCTTTATATTGTTTTGTATGATAAAGCGCAGTAGAAAGATTAAATCGGCTATATACATTGTCAGGATCACTTTTCAGCTGGTTTTGTGCATTATTCTCTGCTGTTTTCCAGGCAACATCAGAATTTACATCTTCACCAATAATGGTTTTGGCTAACTGATCTTTTTCTTTCGGGACAAGCACTAAATACTCATAATTAAATGCTTTCCAAAGTGTTGCAAAATCGTCATAGGAATAGCGCAAATTTTTCCCCTCATAGGAGTCATCCTGAATAATTTCCTTTGTTGTATCATCATATCCTTTTATTACTCGGTAATGACCAATATCTTCCTGTTGATTGAGCCATGTCCGGACAACCACAGGCATATCATTGGCGACAAAATATTTTATAAGTTCCATATCACCATTTGGACGATGATATGCAATCAATTCATAGTCTTTCCCCTTTTCAGCCATTTCTGCCAAAGTCACTGATTTGTCATCGTTAACTCCCTCTACATTCTGATACGGGCGAAGTTGTTCTCCTAACGCTTGTTGGCTTTCTTGTATATCATAATAAGAAAGAGCCATTGAGAGAGACGCGGGACCACAATTGTTAAATGATTGGAAGATATGATAGTCATTGTGTAGTGTCTTTGCATCGGGAATTTTACCAAGCTCTACTTTTGTTTCTTTGACAGATGATTTCGCAGACAGTATGGAACCAGCCGCTTTTTCTTCTTTATTATTAACAGAAAAAAAGAGAAGCGGAATACACAGAAAGAATAATAATGCTATAAGCTTGAGCATCGTTGTATTTTATATACTATATGTCTTTTTTGCAACATATATAACATATTGCTACAATACGACTTGATGAAAAAAATACTTAGCTTTTTCCTGTTCATAGGTTTTTTAATTGGCCTATCGATCGCATTAATGAGCCCCTTCGGTCAAAAACCTGAAGCTTTATCTCAGCAGGAAAATACAGATTATTGGTTTTTGCTGCACCGAAAATCAAATATAGAATTTATGTATTTGGGGATACCGGGAGATAAAGAGAAAAGTACATTGATAAAAGAGTTTGCTGTAAAAGCAGGCATTCCCAATGAGCGTCCCACTCCCCTTCCTCAATTATTGGGTAAAAAATATTGGGTTGTAACTGCTAAATCTGCCTCAGACAATCCAGAAACGGCACCTTATTTCATAACACTAAATATACCGACAAATGAAGAACCACCCTATGGACCTGCTCCTTATATGGAATGCGATGGTCAGTGTGATTGGGTTTTACCAGGAGAGTTCGGGCTTCATGGAGTAAATGGTGATGAAACTAGGTTATCAAAAGACAACCCCGGCAGTTCCGGCTGTATTCGTCATACTGATAGAGATATAACTTATATCTACAATACAATTGATCCTGAAAAAGAAGAAATTCGATATTATATTGAGGATATTTGAAGCTTTATATAACCTCTGTAATAATCAATGCGACGACAATAAAAACGATGCCCATAAGTCTTTGGATAAATTCTGTTTTATGAGTTGGTTTGTATTCGGCACCAAAAAACTTTTTTGACATCCAGCTTCTGAATTTGAGGATGATTTGGGGTCTGATAACGCTGATTAGCCCCCAAAGCAAAAATAATCCCCCGATGAATAAGTTTTTTTCAATCATTAATTAAGTATAACAAAAGCAAAGTGTGATTTGTCTACCTCATCCATATGTCAATATTTATAGAACTATTGATTGTTTTATAAACTCATCATTGTCTTCAAAAATTCTGCTGACCAACGATAAATATTATGGTTCCTGACTGAATCACGTAATTTTCTCATACGTCTTATTTGCTCAGAAGGCATCATTTTTAATGCAGTGTGTATTACTTCAGCAGTTTCTTTTCCATTATATGGATTAATGATCAATGCTTCTTTTAGTTCCTTTGAGGCACCTGTAAATTGACTGAGGATGAGGACACCTTTTTCGTCATTTCTAGCCGCTATAAATTCTTTGGCAACCAGATTCATGCCGTCATGGAGAGATGTTATTAAACATATATCAGCAAGTTTATAATATTGATTAAGTTCCTCATGGCTGTGATGTTTTTGTATTAATATTATTGGTTTCCAATTTTTTGTCTTAAAACGCGTATTAATTCTGTCAACCTCCTTTTCTACTGCTCGGGTGAATTCCTGATATTTTTTTATTTTATTTTTTGAGGGTGGGGAAATTTGAATAAATGTAAACTCATCTTTATATGTGGGACACTTTTCAAAAAAAAGTTCTATAGCCTTGAACCGTTCAAGAAGGCCTTTTGTATAATCCATCCGGTCGACGCCAACTCCTATATATTTTGAATTAATTCCTAACCGCTTTAAAAGCTTTCCTCTTTCTTGTTTTTCTTTTTCTTTCTCTAGATCATCATTACCGCTTGTGAAAGCGATACCTGCGGGAAATGGTTTTACGAGGGACATGTGATCATTGCGTGTTACAGCAAACTGTTCAAAATCTATGAGAGATTCAAGCTCACGGCCAACTGTCTCTATAAAATTATTACAATGAAGCTGCGTATGAAACCCAATAAGATCTGCACCAAGCATCCCGTCCAATAGTTCTTTTTTCCACGGGCAGATACTGAATGATTCAGGACTTACCCATGGAATGTGCCAAAATAATCCTACAGTTGCATCTGGTCTGCTATTTTTAATCATTCTCGGTAGTAGAGCGAAGTGAAAATCTTGGATCAGAATGATCGGATTATGAAGATCTTTTATTTCCGCAAGAACTGTTTCAGCAAATTTTCCATTTACTTTTTTATATTGTTCCCATTCTTCTTCGCTAAAAATAGGTCTTGTGTGAGCCATCAGGCACAACGGATACAATGCTTGATTGGAAAATCCATAGTAATATCCCTCTTCTTCTTCCTCAGAAAGCCACACTCTTTTTAACGTATATTTTGGATCATTAGGAGGCGCCTGTATTTTGTCGTATGCATCAACAACCAGCCTATCAGCATTCCCGCTTCCATGGGCTATCCACATGCCCCCACATGCCTGCATGACAGGTTCCATGGCAGTTGCCATACCACTTGCCGGAAAATGGTAGGAAATCTTATTCCCTATTTTGGTATGGATATATGGCTCTCTATTCGAAACGGCAACAATTGTCCTATCTTTAAGGATATCTTTTGTGAATTGTTTTAACCGCTCAGCAGTCCATGGAGAATCAAGTTTTTCTAAGCTTACCTTAGCTTCTTCACTCGCGGCTATTCTTGCCTGTATTAGGTTTTGCTGAATAGTTGAGACTTCTTTTAGAAGAGGTTCAAAGAGCGGATTGTTAGAGGATTTATGAGACTGATTACTATCTCCGCCCAACCTTGCTGACCGTAAGGAATCTACCAATTTTTGCACAGGTTGGTAAATAATCCAGCGAAGGATAAGGAGAACAGCAGCAGAAAAAAAGAGAGCTTGCACAAAAAGCCTTACAAGATTTCTTTGCCAGATATCAAATAATTGGTTATCAATATAAGAAGCATTTTGAATAATAACAAGCCCGCCAACAACACTCTTTTTATCATGGAGAGGTTCCGCAAAAACATACATTTTTTTATTGTTAAATGTCACAAAATCGCCGTTGGATTTATCTCCATCCATAACGTCCGCAGCTATCTGCTGAGAATCTGAAATATCTTTCGGAAGGCTTGATGAAACAGCAACTATTTTACCGGTATTATCGACGATTGCTAACCCAGCAATTCTTTGATTATCGACAAATTTCTCGACAACATCTTGAAGATACGTATTTGATTTATTGGTAAAATTAGATTCCACTGAATCCTTTAAGCTATTTGCAAGGAGAGAGGATCTATATTGAATATCATTTTTTAGCCGTTCCTCTTCCTTATTAACTTGTTTAAAGGTAAAAGCAGAGGTAATAAGGCTAACAATGGCGACAACAATAAATACAACAGTAAATATTTGTTTCATAAAAAGAGTATATAGAAGTAGTGGTTGAGCCACATTGTTTTTTTGTGACTTATGTTGACTGCTTTATGACTTCAATTGTGGGGTTAAGCTGATACGTTTTATTCTGATTCACAATAAGCTTCTTTGGAAAAACCTGGAGAACTTTCTTGTTAACTTTTATCATTGTGTCATACACCTTTCTCCAATTGTTTCCTTCTGCGTCTTCACCAAATCGTTCTAGTAATTCATCTGTTTCAAAACGTTTTTTAGGATGTGTAAATAAAGACTGTACTAAATAATATTGATTAGTTGCATAAGGTATTTCAATTTCTTCTGCTCCGATAATCAATACTCCTTTCTTTTCATTGAAAATTACTTGGTTTTCTACAGTATTTTTAGATGCTTTAGTAG
>CAMPGJ010000082.1 GCA_946885425.1 uncultured bacterium | reverse complement strand
TAATTATCTAATATAATTTTTCTTAGCCTAAAGCCAAAACCTGATTTTAAAAAAATCTCTCTTTTATCTGCACATGTTTCACAGGAAAAATTTTCATAATAAATTAGTTCCCATGGTCTATCAGTCTTTGTATATCTAGATAAACCATCATTATGCTCCTTCAATCGCACCTCAAGAGGTTTACTAGTTTTACCAACATACGTTTTTGTTGGTTTAACGGAACTTTTTAATAGATATATTTTAAACATTATATAAACTGAGATCTGCGTTGCAGATCTCATCTATAATTTATTGAGTGCTGCTTTGCAGCAAGTTCGCCGCGTAATGTTCTACAGGGGCATACTCATCAGTTAAAATTGGCACATCCTGCTCCAGTTCTCTTTCCAAACGTGTAGCGAGGTATTGTTGAAACTCCGGGTTATCTGATGATAAATCTAATGGTTTTTTTGCAGCAATAATCATGACATTTTGTAAATAATCTGAAGACTCCGCGGTTGATACAGGAAAGATTGCCACATAGGGAAAGACAGATTTATAGGTATAATATTCTGCCCGTAAAAACTTACCCCGTTCTCCGGCAAGTGTCGCAATGGTATTGGTGATCACCACTCCCTCCGGGGTCAACATATTGTACATGTGCTGTATCGCTTCTTTTGAAGCCAGCTGAAAAGGATGAGAGAAATGAGATGAAAAAGCATCATTCAAAATCGCATCATACTTTTTTTCTTCTCTATTGAGAAAAGTCCGCGCATCTTCATGATAGACAGTTGTCCTTTCATTTGGTTGAAATGAGAAATAATTTTTAGCAAGTTCTGTAAGCGCAGGATCTATCTCCACAATATCCATGGAAGCATCAGGATGATTACGGATGAAATCTTTGGGATAAGAATATCCTGCACCTCCCAACATCAGCGCTGTCATAGACCCTGAGCCGATTCGGCCTGGGCTCGCGGTCGAATGACTCGTCGAAGGGTTTTTGTGTACGAAATGATCAAGCAAACGGTAATACTTTGTGTAACTGTAAACAAGCTCATCACTTTCTTTATACATAGCCGAACTTGGTTCATTTCCTATCATCATTTCCCTGATAGTCCGACCTGATCCATCATTTCTTCCTTCCTTGATAATCACACGGTTATATTGTGTATCAACGTCCAAAACATTCCTCTGAAAAATAGTGGAATAGGTATAATCAGCGCCAGCAAGGATAAGAAAAAGAGGAAGGAAATAAAACATTTTTCCCCACAACTTTCTCCCCATAACTATTCCGGAAAGAACCAGCATCGCCGCTGACAAAAGATACAAGATTGTATGACTACCTAAATAAGCGATAAGAAAAAACCCGGCAAAAAATGTCCCCATGATACTCCCAACAGTTGATATGGCATAGAGTCTTCCTGCCGTTTCCCCCGAACTGGCAACGCTCTCCAATTTCAATCGGATAACATAAGGAGAAACCATACCAAGGAGAACACTTGGTAAAGCAAAAAGAAAAATAGTAGCAAACACAGTCCCCAACTTAATATCGTGTATGCTAGCAATAATAACCGGCAAAAATACTTTACTTAAAATAGGAATAATCGCGAGAGCAACCGATGATTGGAATAAAATAGCAGTGAGTCCGGTATAGGTAGGATTTTTATCAGCCAATTTACCTCCCAACATATACCCGAGACTCAAACTTCCGAGGATAACACCTATTAATCCAGTCCAAACTGGTAGGGAACCGCCTACATGAGGCGCCAAAATGCGAGATCCCGTTAGCTCCAGAATCATCACCACAGCCCCACTCACAAAAACAACAATCTCCAAAAGATACGCTGGCCTCTTCATGTTCAACTAAACCATGGTATCAGGTTTGAGAAATTGTTACAACGTTCATGGTCTCTTACCAAAAATTTTCTTGACTTCAAATTGGAATGTATATATGATTGAATCAATCTATGAAAGATCAACCTGAGCAAAAAATAGTAACAGTAAATGAATATTCTTCGGAGATTGATGCACAAGTAGCAAAAGGCGCGCTTGAAGCGCAAAACATTAAGGCAGTTGTATTCACCGATGATGCAGGAGGAATGGAACCTTCTCTTGCATATGCTAACGGGGTAAGATTAGCAGTCCTCGAAAAAGACCTGGAAAAAGCAAAAAAAATCCTCAAACTACAATAACTTGTTTTGGTAATGCTTCTTGAAACTATCACTGATATTCCCAGACTTTTTTCCTTATCAGAAGAGGGTATTTGTCTTCCATGAATCTTGTGGTAAAATAAGTCCAGTTCAGTTATTCGGGGACTAGCTCAGTTGGCTAGAGCGCGCGGTTTGGGACCGTGAGGTCGGAGGTTCGAGTCCTCTGTCCCCGACACATTAATCAGGAAAGATATCAAGTGTTTGAAGTTTTTTAAGTAAGTTTTTTGCTTGTTCTTCACTTGCCAGAATATCGAAATGAGCACGGGCTGGGTAAATTACTTCTGATTGACTACCCGGATTTATATATGGCTTGTGAAGTTTGAGACGTTTCTCTTCTTTGGATAATATGAAAATATCCGCTTCATTACTTTTTGAATCATCCCAATATAATGTAGGTTCTACTTGAATATATAGATTTTTCTTGTCCGTAGTCTCCCATAGAATAATTCTTTCATCACTATCTGTTATTCCTCTCGCAGAAAAACTTTCTTCTGATACGTTTACTGTCAGTTCATGCAGCTCGGCGTTTATAAGTATACTTTCTGCTACTTTTTCTATGGATTCATTTAATATTTCATCTCTTGCCGCTTCTTCCGGCTTTCTTCCATACTCGTCAATTTTATCAGTATAAGAAATAGTATTGAAAATTTCTATAATCTCATCCAGATCTTTTTGACCCACATCAATCAAAATCTCATTGAAATTTTCTCTATACTTTTTTGTTTCTACATCTTCCATTTTTCTAGTAATAGAATCAAAAGCAGCATTTTTTGATACGTTCTTAGAGGACCAGTCTGCAAATACAGCATCTGGATGAAGAATTAGCGCATTTTTTTCTATTAAGACTTCGTTCCCAAATCTATTAATTTTTACATCAGTATGGGTGTAAGCGAGTCTTCCCCTCACATCAATAACCGGCTCATTATTCCGAAGACGCAGATCAGGTGTAGAAATATTTAATCTGGTATTTACCTCAAGAGTAGAGGAGTCAGAAACACGAAAATTTCCAAATCCATTACCAACAAGTTGGCGTTTCTTTTTAGTAAACGCATCAATATCTGATAGTATCCTCTTCTCAGGAGTATTCTTGAGGGTAATACCTGCTAAATTCTCTCTCACTGCTGGATTATATCCTCAACTTTCTTTTTTTACAACCCATATTATATGGTTTGTCTTCTAAAGAAGCGCATGAGGAAGAGGACTACTGCTACTTTAATAACAGGTGAATTAATCCGCCTGCAATATTCATAGTAAATCCACCTAACCACATTACTACCACTATTGTTCCAATTTTTCATAGGGGAGTGAGAAGCTGAATTCTGAACCTTTTCCTTTCTTACTTTTAACAGTTATAGTACCTCCATGCCGCTTAACAATCTCATTTGCAATAAATAGACCCATACCCATGCCAGGAAATGTTCTTTCTTCACTGGCTGTTACGCGATAAAAAGAAGTAAATATATTCTTTTGTTCCTCTGGATCTATACCGATGCCAAAGTCTTCCACCGTAACAACTACGGAATCTTTACGTGGTAGAACTTTGATAATAACTTTATCAGCGAGAGGTGAATACTTAATAGCATTTGTTAATAGATTAGTGAGCACTTGATACATTCTGTATCGATCACCTAATACTTTTTTTGTACTTTTTCTCAAGAAAATAATCTTATGATGTGCCGATGCATCCTGAATTGAATCAACTGCTTCTTTTATAAGATCATTAATATCGAATTCTTTCATGTTGAGCTGTAACTTTCCATGTTCCAGTTTGCTTACACTTAGTAAATCTTCCACAAGTAATGTAAGTCTATGTAGCTGATTATCTACTTTTTCAAAATATTCTTGGTTGCTCTTATTTCCATCTTTCTCCAATCGTCTTCTTATTCCCTGCATATAAATCTTGATACTCGTCACCGGAGTCTTTAACTCATGAGATGCAGAGGAAATAAAATTATCGCGGGTTTTTACTGCTTTCTCAGCTACTTCTTTCTCCATCTCAATTTGTTCCATATACAGACTATGATAAGAAAAAGCAATTTTAGCAGCTATTACATCACAATAAGTACCAATGGTTAGATTTATTTTATGAAGATCTTTTACCGATAACATACCCAATAACCCACGGAATTCCATCTTCTGCCAAACAGCCTGTTTGAGAAAAATAATCCCATCTACTGCTTCCTCAAGTGTCAATTTGTCATTAACTGAATCTTTCGCTAATTTCTCACCAAGTTTCTTGAAGATATCGGTTCCTTTCTTGAGATCTCTTGTATTCAGATTTTCAGCCAATTCTTTTACGATCTTAATATGGTTTTTTTGGTACTTGTCTATATATTCACTACGGAATTTCTCGCCACCGATGTATTCTTTATGATGTTCTGTCGCTGCTTTTTGGATATCGTCTGCATACATAATAAGAAATTTTCTCATTATTTCGAATATACTATCACCTCTGTTTTTTTTAGTAGCCCGCTGGATGTTTAATATTTTATTTTCACTCATAGTCATTCAACATCTAGGCTAACAAATCTATTTAAGAATTGAGTAAAAATATTGATGAATCTTGTACAAAAGTAGATTACCTTGTTATAACAAGTAAATCATGATAAAATACTTCTTATGGGATTTGAACAGTTTAGATCGAAACACCTTCCCCAAGAGGAAGTAGAAAAAACAGCATTTGGATTAATTCAGGAATTCAAAGACGCAGCACACGAAGAACTTCCTGTTGATTTTCAACGAAGCGGAGTAGAGTGGCATATTGATGCTAATGATGGTAAGGATACCAACAGGCTTGTTGTAACAGCCAAAAGCCAAAATGAATTTGACAAAGCCGTTTTAGAAACATCAGCAAAAAAGATGGGGTCAATCCAATACGAGGGAAGAAGAATAACTACCTATGGATCTGCCACAGCAAACCCAGGAAAAAACACAGAAAAAGCCCTACAAAACACCAGAAGCCTGTTGGAAAAATTAAAGGGTAAAGCGTAAAATGGAAAAT